>JBDQKN010000063.1:0-9763 GCA_040263235.1 Ilumatobacteraceae bacterium | reverse complement strand
TTTCAGGAATCGCTACTCCATGGAGACTGAGGTATTCATCGGCTGCATCACCCATACGAAGGTGCCACCCAGCGGGCGCGACCGGCACAGCGAGAACGACTCGATTTGCGCCACTTGCACGAGCTACACGACACGCTGCTTGGGCAGTGGAGCCGGTGGCCACACCATCATCGATAATGACGGCGATAGTGCCGGTGAGGTCAAGTCGAGGCGTCGTTCGTCGATAACGACGTGAGCGGCGATCAAGCTCGATCCGGGCGGTCACCTCGGCTTGAGCGAACTCTCGAGGTGTGACTCGATCGCTAGCGATCACCTCTTCGTTGCGAATTGTGACACCGTTCTCACCCACTGCTCCCATAGCGAGCTCACGGTGTGATGGTGCCCCGATTTTGCGCACCATCAGCACATCGAGTGGGGCGTGGAGAGCGGTAGCGACCTCGGCTGCCACCGGCATTCCGCCACGTGGCAACCCGAGGATGGTCACCGGTTGGTTCATCAGGTGGTTGAGTGCCTCAGCGAGCGCTCGCCCCGCGTCATGTCGATTCTGAAACAACATGGCGTCAGGCTCCCTCGGAGATCAGCGCTCAGCCAGTGTCGACCGTCCTTGCTGCATCTGACGATCGCTACGTGATGAGGGGCCGGTACCAGTGGCGTTCATAATCGGCGACCATCCGTGCGGCGGTCACCTTCGGCCCGAGTGTGCCCCACGCGTGTCGCATCCGTTCTGCCCAAGCGGCTGATGGGCGGCCCGTTCCATCGGCGTGGAATTCGGCAGCGATGTCGGTGAGGCAGGCAAGCGTGTTCATCGATTCGGTTGAGTCGCGAGATTGGTCTGTCACATCCCCGAATCCCTCGCTGGGGTCGGCAAGTTCAATATCCCATCCATTGCGACCATCGGACATCTCAGCCCACCATCCATCGCGAATCGAGCAGTTGATGGCACCGTTCAGCGCTGCTTTCTCGCCGCTGGTTCCCGAGGCCTCATGGGGGCGAACCGGGGTGTTCAACCAGACATCGCAGCCGTGGTACATCGCTCGGGCCACACCCATGTCGTAGTCGGGGATATAGCTGAACCTTCCGTTGGCCGCACGGGTGTGTCCATGCGCCACGACATCGGCGAGAAGTGCCTTGCCCTGAAGGTCAGCAGGGTGTGCCTTTCCGGCGAAGATGAAGTGGATTGGCTGGTCGTCGTTGGCGAGAAGGGCAGCGAGTACGTCTGGGTGCTGAAGGAGCAGTGTTGCGCGTTTGTAGGTGGCGAACCGCCGAGCAAACCCGATCACCAGTGCATCTGGCGAAAGGACATCTCCGGTCCGCGATGCGATGAGGTTAGTGAGTGTGCTTCGCGTGGCAGTTCTGACTTCGGAGATCGTCGCGTCATCAAATCGGTCGATTCGATTCCAGGCATCGGGGTCACCGTCATCCCACCTCGGTCCGAGGATGTGATCGAAGGCATCCTGCAGAATCGGGCTGACCCACGTCCGGGCGTGGACGCCATTGGTGACCGATCCGATTCGGTCACCCCCGGGGACGCCCGCGAAGAGGGTTCGGCTCACCTCGCCATGAAGTTGTGACACACCATTGGCTCGCGCAGCAGTGGTGAGACACAGCACCGCCATGTTGAACATCAGGGTTCCCTCGTCGGGGTCAGCGCCAAGGATCATGATCTCATCGACAGCGACCGCCCATCGCTCGGCCCACGGGGAGAGATGGGCAATGGCGAGAGCAGCGTCGAATCGGTCGATCCCGGCGGGAACAGGAGTGTGTGTGGTGAACATCACTGTTGGCCGGACGCGATCGACTGCAGCAGTGAGGGTGGTTGCTCCTGCGCTGAGCTGTTGATCGATCAATTCGAGGATCAGGAATCCGGCGTGGCCTTCGTTGAGGTGATGCACGCTCGGCGTCCAGCCCAGAGCGGCAACGGCCCGGGCGCCGCCAACACCAAGAACCATTTCCTGCTCGATCCGATGACGTCGATCACCCGAGTAGAGGCGGTCGGTGATCAGACGATCCTCGGGCGTGTTGTTCGGCAGATCGGTATCGAGTGCGAGCAGGGTCACCCGGCCGATCGCGAATCTCCACACCCGTGCAGCAACGATGCGACTCGCGATTGGAATCTCGACGATGACGCCGGTATCGACTGCGCCAAGATGCGCAGGCTCACAGACTTCATATCTCTCAGATTGGGCGCCATCGACGAGTTCCTGCCGGAAGAAGCCTTGGCGGTAAAACAGCCCAACGGCGGCGAGAGAAATACCGAGGTCGCTCGCGGCTTTGAGGTGGTCGCCAGCGAGGATGCCGAGACCGCCCGAGTACTGGGGAACCAGCTCGGAAATGCCGAATTCGGGCGAGTAGTAGACGACTTCGGGCTTGTGTTCGATTGACCCGGCGGTGTGGTCGATCAGGTCACGATGGAGCTCCGCTAGGTCGGCACAGACGATTTCGTCCTCGGCCAGTTCGGCGAGTTCGGTGTCGGTGAGTGCCTGGACGGTCTGGAGCGGATGCCGGTCGAGGCTGGCGCCGGGGAGCGACTGGAGCAACTGAGCAGTGCGATGGTGCCAGGACCATCTCAGATTGGTCGCAACGTCAGTGAGAGCGTCTCGGAGGTCGTTGGGGGTCACGGGGGCTCCATCGTGTGAACAGGCAGCGGACGTTTCGACGTTACCTGCGGCTCGTGAAGGCCGGGACCGCTGTCTCGGTCTAGTGGACGGCGGCATCGGCTACTGTCAGGCTCGGGTCATGAACTTTGTGCCTCCCTCCGAGCACCAGATTCTTGTGTTTCTGGTGCAGTTATCGGTCCTGCTCACGCTGGCCCGATTGTTGGGTCAGGCCTGCAAACGGGTCGGTCAGCCCTCGGTGGTCGGTGAGCTCGCCGCCGGTGTTCTTCTCGGCCCCTCGATCTTCGGACGTTGGCTGCCTGATGCGTTCAATTGGCTGTTCCCAGCAGACACGGTGCAGTCGGGAATGCTGTTCACGGTTGGATGGCTCGGCGTCATGTTGCTGCTTGTGGCGACTGGGTTTGAGACCGACCTTGCGTTGATCGCCCGGCTTGGCCGCGCCGCTGTGCTGGTCAGCCTTGGATCGCTGATCTTGCCGTTTGCACTGGGTGGAATCACCGGCGCAGTGATACCGGATGCTTTTCTCCTCGATGGCGAGGATCGAGTGCTGTTCGGATTGTTCCTAGCCACAGGTCTGACGATCTCGTCGCTGCCGGTGATAGCGGTCATTCTGGGTGATCTCCGACTGCTCCGTCGAAATTTCGGGCAGCTCACCATTGCGGCTGGTATGGCGAATGATGTTGTCGGATGGATTCTGTTGGGTCTGATCGCCGGCTTGATCTCAACGGGCCGGTTCGTGCTGGGCGAATTCCTGACCACCCTGGCTGGGCTAGCGCTCTTCCTTGCAATAGCGGCGGCGCTCGGTCAGCGCATCGTCGACACGGTGTTGAAGTCGTTGCGGCGGCGATCGGTTGGCATCGGTGGGTGGGTGACCATGTCGATATCAATGGCGGTCGGACTCGGTGCAATCACTCAGGCACTTGGTGTGGAGGCCGTACTTGGAGCGTTCATCGGCGGAATTCTCCTCGGCCGGAGTCGATATGCGCGACGCGATGTCGAAGAGCAGATCGAGACGATCACCTCAGCGGTGCTTGCCCCGATCTTCTTTGCTACTGCCGGGTTGCGTGTCGATATCGGACTCTTGGCTGACACGACGGTGATCGTCTGGGCCGCCATCCTTGTAGCGGTTGCCACGGTGTCGAAATTTGTCGGGTCGTGGGCTGGGGCGAGACTGGCTGGTCTTGACCACCGCGAAGGTTTCGCTCTCGGCATGGCCCTGAATGCGCGGGGCGCCCTTGGCATCATCATCGCCACCGTTGGACTCGATTTGGAGGTCTTTAACGCCGAGTCGTACGTGATTGTTGTGGTGATGGCCATCGTGACCTCGGTGGTTGCTCCGCCTGCCCTCAGGGCCCTCGTTGCTGGATGGTCGGGTTCGGCTGAGGAACAGGCCCGGTTGCGCCGCGAGGAGCAAATGGCGCAGAACCTGGTGGTTCGCCCGGGCCACATGCTCCTGCCCGTGAACGACGTCGCCGCGTGTCACCCGGTGGCATCGTTCATTGGCCATGCCTTCCCTGAGGAGACGTCGGTCACCCTCGTTGAGGCGGGCGCCGATGAGATGCTTCCAGATGTTGTGGAGCAGTGCTCGGAGCGGCTGGGGGAGCGCCGGATCGAACGGGTGCACGGCGACGGTGACATCGCCGATGTCGTTAGCGCCCAGTTGCGTCTCGGTTTTGATCTCGTCGTTGATGCTGTCTCGCCAGAGGTGGAGTGGCCCCACGCCGATGCGCTGACACGAACGGTGTTGGCACAACACGACGTGCCGGTCTTGTTGCTTCGGCCCACCACTGGGCAAACAGCGAGTGTCGGGACCTCGGGCATGTTTCGCAGAGTTCTGCTGCCAGTCTCTGCGACCAAACCCTCACGTGCCGCTGCTGAATTGGCGATCTCGTTCGCAGCATCGTCGGGGGCGGTCATCAAATTGCTTCATGTGAATCCGACCGAGGCGCCGAGTTCAGTTCAGCGAATTTTTCGGACCACCTTCCGTACTCACGAGCGGTCTGTCGGGTCTTATGCCGATCCGGTCGGTCAACGACTGCTGTCAGGAGTGATGAAGCAGGCTGACGAGGCCGGAGTCCGCTGTGACCGAATCTTCTCCGACCACCACTCCCGGGTCGAGGCCATCCTTGAAGCTGCAGATGAACACTTCTGTGATCTGGTGATCCTCGGCGTCGAGGGCCAAGAAGTGGCTGGTGAGGCCTTCCTCGGACAGACCGCCCGTCGGGTGATGCAACGATCACCGGTGGCGGTGGGCGTAATCGTCCTGCCACCTCGCTGATCCGGCTCCTATGGTTGCTGAGGTGAGGACAGTTGCAGTGGTGATGGCGATGCGGGCAGAAGCTCGGCCGTTGATCTCTGCCCTCGGAGCGGAACCGGTGGCGACGCCCCGAGGCCGTCCACATGAGTGGTTTCTCGTCGAGCGAGACGATCATCGTGTGGTGATCGCGGTGAATGGAGTCGATGCTCGGTTTGGCGTCGATCTCGTCGGGACTGAGCCGGCAGTGCTCAACACGATGTCGGTGATCGACGCCTTTATGCCTGACATCGTGGTTTCAGCGGGAACTGCTGGGGGGTGGCAACGCTCTGGAGCTGCTGTCGGAGATGTCTATGTCTCGTGGCCTCATGTGGTTCGTCATGACCGTCGGATCGACATTGACGGGTTGCGTGACTATGGGATCGGCCGCCATGCCGTGTGGGAGGGCGCCCCCGGATTGGCTGACCGTCTCGGTGCACGCCTCGGGGTGGTGACCACGGGGAACGCGCTCGACGAGAGCGAGGTCGATAGGGAATGGATCCGCGGGCTTGCGGGCGAGGTGAAAGAAATGGAGGCCGCAGCGGTGGCTTGGGTGTGCGAGTTGTATGGCACGCCGTTCGTTGCCGTGAAGACCATCACGGATCTCGTCGATCACCCCACGCCGACTGGGGAACAGTTCCTGGCCAATCTTCGTACAGCCTCCACTAGGTTGGCGGCAGTCCTGCCCGACGTGGTGGCTCATTGCGTGAACGGTCTGTGAAACTCGGCGCTGGCCGAGCGGGAGTGCCCATCGGGCCGTAGTGTGACGGTTGACAATCGAGGAGCGCCGGGAAGTCGGGTCGGCATCAACACCCTCTGATTCCTGTGCTCGCTCTCATCGTCCTCCTCCACTTCGCACTTGGTGCGGTGATCGTGGCCTTCGGCGACCGTGTCAATCGTCGGGGTTTCGCGGTTGCAGCGATTGCTCCATCAGCGACCCTTGTCTGGTTGGTCCCTCGTCTTGGTGATCTGATCGGTGGTGGCGCTGGGGGGCCGGTCCATCTGGAGCAGGTGGATTGGGTCGCAGGACTCGATATCGCCATCGACCTCCGGGTGGATGCGTTCTCAGCGGTCATGTTGCTGCTGGTCACGGTGGTTGGGCTTGCCGTCTGTTGCTATGCCCTCGGCTACTTCTCTTCTTCCAAGCCTGGCGTAGCCCGTTTGGCGGGACTGCTCACGATGTTCTCAGGAGCAATGACCGGTTTGGTGGTGAGTGATCATCTGTTGACCTTGTTCCTCTTCTGGGAACTCACCTCGGTCACGTCGTATGCGCTCATCGGGAATGACGACCGAATTCCACGGGCCCGAGATGCCGCTCTTCAGGCGATTTTGATCACCGGTGCCGGTGGGCTCGCGATGCTCGCTGGGTTGGTGATCATTGGTCAATCGGTCGGTACCTATCGGTTGTCCGAGTTGACAGTTGTTCTCGCCGAGAATCCGCCCTCGGGAGTGCTGGTTGGCGTTGCGGCACTGCTGGTTCTGATCGGGGCATTCACCAAGTCGGCTCAGTGGCCGTTCTCTGGCTGGCTGCCCGGTGCGATGGTGGCGCCAACTCCGATTTCCACATACCTGCACGCGGCGACGATGGTGAAGGCGGGCGTGTATCTGGTGGCCCGCCTGGCACCGGTGTTGTCTGTGTTGGCGATGTGGCGCCCAGTGGTGCTCAGCGTCGGTGCGGTGACGATGATCTTCGGTGGATGGCGAGCCCTCCGCCAAGTTGACCTCAAGGTGTTGTTGGCGCACGGCACCGTGAGCCAACTCGGGTTCCTGATGTTGCTGTTTGGAGCTGGGACCTACGATTTGGCACAGGCGGCGGTCGTGCTCATCCTCGCCCACGGGGCGTTCAAGGCGGCCTTGTTCATGGTGGTCGGGGTCATCGACCACCAGACGCATACGAGGGATGTCCGGCGGCTGGCTTCACTCGGCCGTGGATGGACCACGGTGAAGGTAACCGCCCTCGTGGCTGCGGCTTCTATGGCGGGTGTGCCTCCGATGATCGGGTTCATCGGGAAAGAGAAGGCCCTACTGGCAAGTGCAGAGGGGGCGTTCGGCGGATCGTGGGCAGTGGCGACGTTGATCGTGGTCGGCTCAGTCCTGACGTTCGCGTATTCGGGCCGATTCGTGCTCGGTGTCTTTGGTCGGCTGGTTGACCAGTCGGCCGCCGATGATGAGCATCCACTGGTAACGGAGGCACCCGCACCATCGTTGGCCTTCGTCGCACCGGGAGCACTCCTTGCTGGGCTGTCGCTTGCAGCGGGCTTGGCGCCGATTCTCGTCGATGGTCTGGTGCGTGCCGCAACCGTGGCGCTTCACGTTGATTCTCACCCGAAGCCGGTAGTGCTGTGGGCGGGGTTCAACAGTGCGTTGGTGCTCTCGCTGATCGTCATCGTCACCGGTGCGGTGATGATGCTCTTGAACCCGCGGGTGACCCGATTGCAGGCTGCAATTCATAGGCCGATCGTGGCGGTGCCTACTGCTGAGCGGACCTTCTGGCTCCTCGTTTCTGGCGTGTTGAGAAACGCGAAGCGCATCACACGGGTGGTGCAGAACGGATCGCTTCCGGTGTATCTGATGGTGATTCTGGGTGTGGCATCGATCACGATGCTCGTCCCCGTGATCAGTGCGCTCGATGGATCGACTCCTGTGATCGACACGTGGCTGCATCTTCCGGTGATGGCGATTGTTGTCACGGCGGCAGTTGGAGCGTCGGTGGTACGCCGGCGAATCGCGGCTGCGTTGATGCTTGGAGCTGCCGGTTACGGGATGGCCGGCTTCTATGTCATCCAAGGTGCCCCCGACTTGGCCTTGACTCAGTTCGCAATCGAAACGTTGGCCACGGTGCTTTTCGTCTTGGTTCTCAGGGTGCTGCCGCGTTCCTTTGAGGACCGAACACCGGCGGTGACGGGATCGGTTCGTCTTCTCGTGTCGGCCATGGTGGGCGTGGGGGTTTTCGTATTTGCGTTGGCAGCCGCTCAGGGCCGTGACGATGTGGACTCGAGTTCTATTTCGATGGAGATGCTCGAGCGAACGGTTCCCGACGGCAAGGGGTCCAATGCGGTGAATGTGATCTTGGTCGACTTCAGGGGGCTCGACACTCTCGGGGAGATCACGGTTCTGTTGGTGGCTGGCCTCGGAGTTGTTGCGTTGGCGCGTACCGCTCGTAGGACGACGTTGGCATCGAACGTGCTTCGGTCACCCGTTGTCGATGCATCGGTGAGGGTGCTGTTCGGGTCGATAGCTGTGCTTTCGCTGTACTTCTTGTTCGCAGGCCATAACCAACCTGGTGGCGGGTTCGTCGGTGGGCTCACGGCTGGTGCTGCGATCAGCTTGGTATTCGTGGCAGGGGGCCTTGAGTCGGTTCGTGCGTTACTGCCCGTTCGACCGTGGGTCGTGCTCGGCTCTGGTCTCGCCGTGGCTGTGGGCACAGCACTGACGCCGATTCTCCTTGGTGGAGCAGTTCTTGAACACGCGTTGTTCACCATCGACCTGCCGTTGATCGGCATGCTCAAGGCCACCTCAGCCCTTCCCTTCGATATCGGCGTGTACTTGGTGGTGGTTGGTCTGGTGCTCATGGCATACGAGGCGTTTGGCGAGGATGTCGACGATGTCGACGATGTTGCTACGGCCACAGCACCCTCGGGGGTAGCGGGATCATGACGGTGCTTATTGCGGCGGCGACTGCGGTGTTGTTCGCCTGTGGTGCGTGGCTGCTCATGCAGCGTCGCCTCACTCGAATCATCATCGGGATCGGCCTGCTCGGACACGGAGCGAACCTGTTACTCGTTACATCGGGAGGACGGTCCGGCACACCGCCACTCGTTGCGGCGGATGGGTCAACCGATCTTTCACAACTCTCTGATCCCTTGCCACAAGCGCTTGCGTTGACGGCGATCGTGATCACGTTCGGGGTGACGGCATTTCTGCTGGCACTCGGTTATCGGAGTTGGCAGATCACCGAAGACGACATGGTCGAAGATGACCTCGAGGACCGATACCTCGCTCGCCGTCGCACCACCGATGGGCCAGAGGCTGGGGTGGACGACGGTGATCCTCACACCAGCGAACTCGAGGTGGGGGAGGGATCATGATCGCTGCAGGTGTGAATACATCCGGCGCCCAGGCGCTCGTGGCCTTGCCCATCGTGCTGCCGCTGCTCGGAGCTGCATTGGCCGTCATCTTGGGAGCGTGGCGTCAGGTTCAGCGTTGGATCACGCTCGTGACTCTCGCTGCGGTCGTCGTCATCTCAATCATGTTGCTTGTGGAGGCCGATGAGGTCGGATATGTGGTGCAGTCGGCGGGTGGCTGGGCCGCGCCACTTGGCATTGCGTTGGTAGTCGATCGGCTCGCCGGGATCATGCTGGTGGTGTCATCGATCGTGCTGCTCGCCGTCGCGGTCTATGCAATTGGCCAGGCCGGGGAAGAACGCCGTCGGGTGGCATTCCACCCGATGTACCTGGTGCTCGCTGCTGGGGTGTCTGCCAGTTTCATTACGGGAGATCTCTTCAACCTGTTCGTGGCATTCGAGATGATGCTGGCGGCGAGTTACGTGCTCATCACCCTTGGTGGGCGTCCCGATCAGATTCGCTCAGGGATGACGTATGTGGTCATCTCCCTCGTCGCATCCACCCTGTTCATCTCTGCTCTTGCACTGCTGTATGCGGCGACGGGAACAGTGAATATGGCTGATTTGTCAGGCCGGATCGCTGAGTTGTCTCCCGAGTTGCGGACAGGATTTTCGCTATTGCTTCTGGTGGTGTTCGGTATCAAGGCGGGACTGTTCCCGTTGTTCTTCTGGTTGCCTGACAGTTACCCAACGGCGCCAGGTCCCGTCACGGCGATCTTTGCTGGGTTGCTC
>JBDQKN010000062.1:0-9870 GCA_040263235.1 Ilumatobacteraceae bacterium | reverse complement strand
CGAGCGGGTCTTGAAGTGAAGGTGCTCTGTGCTGACATCTCCGAGCACGTTCCACTTGGGGTCGAGTTCCATGCCGTCACCGCACGCAGCTTTGCTTCTCCCGCCATTACCGCACGAACGGCTGCTGCCCATCTTGTCAGTGGCGGCCTGCTCGTCGTCTCTAACCCGCCGCTAGGCAGCGCAAGCACCCGTTGGAGTCACGACGTTCTGGTGGGCACGGGACTTGAACTCGACACCTCTTCGGAGAACGCCAAGGTGAGCGTGCTCATTCGCGAGTAGATGTTTCCCGGGACACATCATGGAATGTGAGGCTGATGTAATTCCACCGATGAAACTGCGCGCGTCAACCAGAGGTTGACGGTTTTTGTTTCCCGGGAAACATTGTTTGCCTGAACACTTGTGCCAAGCCGTTTCAGGCGGCAGGCTAAGAGAGATGAGCGATGCAGCAAATGGCCGAATGGAGGGGAGGCCCCTTCCCCGAGTGATTGCCGTCGCTAACCAAAAGGGCGGGGTGGGCAAGACCACGACCACCATCAACACCGCAGCAGCTCTTGCGGAGATGGGCCTCCGAGTGCTTCTCGTCGACCTCGATCCACAGGCAAACGCTTCAAGTGGGCTTGGTATCGATGTCCGATCCCTCGACGTAACACTCCTCGACGTGTTAATTGACGATGTTCCTCTCGCGGACTGCGTTCAGCCCACGGAGACCCCAGGGCTCTTCGTAGCACCGTCGAGTCTCCGTCTCGCTGATGCTGAAATGACGCTCTACAGCATGCTCAGTCGCGAGACTCGGCTTCGGCAGGCAGTCCACGGGGTTCTTGGCTCGTACGACTACATCTTCATCGATTGCCCTCCATCGTTGGGTCTACTCACACTCAACGGGCTGTGTGCAGCTCGTGAAGTGATGATCCCCATCCAATGCGAGTACTTCGCATTGGAAGGCGTGGGACAGTTACTGGAGAACATCCTCAAGATTCGTCGCAGTGGGCTCAATCCGGAACTTGAGGTGTCGACGATCGCCTGCGTGATGTACGACGGCCGCACACGCCTCGCCGACGAGGTCGTGAAGGAGATTCGGAACCACTTCGGAGCATTAGTGCTTCGGACGATGGTGCCGCGCAGCGTCAGACTGTCAGAGGCACCGCAGTACGGGCAGTCGATCCACATGTTCGATCCGAGGTCACGTGGCGCCGTGGCCTATCGGGATATTGCACAGGAGGTGCACCATGGCACGGCCACCACGACAGGGTAGAGGGCTGAGTTCGCTCATCCCGTCGGGAACCGATGAGGTACTCGGGCGAGCTCCAGGAGGCCCGATATTGCGAGAGATCCCTATCTCGGATATCTCCGCAAACCCTCATCAGCCCCGTCGACACTTTGATGCCGAGGCACTCGATGAACTGGCTGCCTCAATTGCCCAGATCGGGGTGCTCCAACCAATTCTAGTCAGGTCAGTATCCACAGGATATGAATTAGTTGCTGGCGAGCGACGCTGGCGAGCAGCGACTCAGGCAGGCCTCACCATGATCCCTGCCGTCATACGCACCACCGACGACATGTCCTCGATGGAGCAAGCCCTCGTTGAGAACCTGCACCGGGAAGACCTCACAGCGCTTGAGGAGGCAGCCGCATACAGCCAACTCATCGATGACTTTGGGCTGACTCACGAGAAGCTCGCCGAACGAGTGGGAAAGAGTCGCTCGGCTATCACCAACACGTTGCGGCTTCTTGGCTTGCCATCCGGGGTACAACAGTTCCTCGCCGACGGTCGACTGAGTGCTCGACACGCCAGAACCCTCCTCACGGTCAGCGATCGGCAAGAACAGGAACGACTGGCTGCCGTCGCGGTCGAGGAGGGATGGACGGTCCGTTCGCTTGAACTTGCGCTACATGGCGCCACTCCAGAGGCGGATACCAACGAAGATGAGTCCGACACTCGCACACCCGAGCCGATAGACGGCGCTGGAATCAGTCCGATCACCAGGCTTCGTCCGGCAGGTCTTCTCGAACTGGAGAAACTGTTGGGAGAGCAACTCAATACCCGGGTCCGCATCGCGCTCGGAGCAGGCAAAGGCAGAATTACCATAGATTTTGCAGACCTTGCGGACCTGGAGAGAATTCACCACGCAATGGGTGCCGGCGGCGTGAACTGACCCTCAAGTTGACATTGAGTACATCAGACCTGATGTACAGGATCAGGGTTGTTCACACGCGGTGGACAACCCTGTGGACAATTGACGGAACTCCTATGAAATAAGGGAAAGTCTGCCTCAAGCTGAACCGAGGCCAGCAGGTGAGTCCACCCAGCGTTCAACTGCAATCACTACAGAGCGCACAACCGATGGCGTCTCGGCGACCACGGTATTGATTGGTCCCATCCGCCAGAGCACGGCGGGCATTCGTGTCTCACGCAGAATTGGGAGCCGAGTACCAACTCGAACCACATCTTCGCGCCGCCACGGACGAGGAACCTGGGCCGCTAGATGTTCTGATAACAGTCGACCGCCGGTTGATTCGAAACCCGGAACGCAGTAATGGTGAAGAGTTGACACCGACTCATCCATCGCTTCAAAACCGACATACGCCTGTGCGCGAAAACGGTTAGCGATACTTGCGTGAGCCGACGGGTCTGATCCATCGACCGTGATGGCCGAGGCTGCGTGTTGACGCAACGCAACAGTTACTTGGCGGGCGAGCGCTCCAAGACCACCGAACTCCCCAATGACGATTCGAAGACGACCGAGACTTCGGTCGCCAGTCGTGAACCGATCCGCCTCACGAACCATCATCACGCCGGGACCCGATCCGCTCTGGCGAGTCAACGTAGTGAGAATTCGAACCGTGTCGCGCCCACACACACCATCGTCTGGAAGTCCTGAGTTGAGTTGGAAGTCTCGTAATGCTGACACCGTCTCAGGGCCGTAGATCCCGTCTACCCGACCGCAGTCGAATCCGAGTCGGGCCAACGCCGCCTGAAGCTCAGCGACGTCATCTCCGCGCATATTCGGTGCAGTGTGTGAAATCAGTCGGTCGCCCAGCGACCACCCAGCTTCCACCAGCGCAGCCCAAGTGACTTGATCGCAGCATCCGGTCGGACTTATGCCGCGCGACAACTGAAATTCACGTACTGCAGCCTCGGTACTCTCGCCATACCAACCGTGTTCGGTGGTTCGGATGCCGAGCGAGACGTGCTTCAGGCGCCGTTGGAGGTCGCGAACCGCCTCTCCGCGGTCACCGACCCTCAGTGGGAGCTGTTGAGGAATGAGCCGAACTCCTCGACGAGAGCCGACTTGCTCTTCGCCCCGACGACTTTGTGGACCGGCTGCCCTCCTGAGAAGACGATCATCGTCGGAATGCTCATCACCTGATAGCGCATGGCGATGTCTGGGTTCTCATCGACGTTCAGTTTTGCGATGGTCATCTGACCCTGATGCTCAGCTGCGATCTCATCGAGGATCGGCGCAACCATCTTGCAGGGACCGCACCACTCGGCCCAGAAATCAACCACAACGGGTAGTTCCGAGGCCCCGACGGTCTCATCGAAGGTACTGGTGGTGAGATTGATCGATGCCATCGGTGCTCCCTTGAATGTCACGGCGTGATGCTCGGCTGCGATGGCGAGACTACTCCCGCCGGACTAACTGTGCTGTGCCTCGAGCCAACGTTCAGTATCGATCGCCGCCATACATCCTGAACCGGCAGCGGTGATCGCCTGGCGGTAGGTGTGGTCTTGCACGTCGCCACAGGCGAACACACCCTCGATATTCGTGCGGGTAGAGCCCGCTTCGGTCACCAGATATCCGGTCTCATCCATGTCGAGCACCCCAGCGAAGAGATCGGTGTTGGGTCGATGCCCGATGGCAATGAAGAGGCCCGTAACCGGCAGCGTTGAGGTAGAGCCGTCAACGGTATTGGTCAACTCGACCCCCTCGACCTTCTGTTCGCCATGGACGGCGGTGACGGTCGAATTCCAGATCATCTCAATCTTGGGGTTTGCAAACGCTCGATCCTGCATGATCTTGGAGGCACGGAACTCCTCGCGACGGTGGATGATCGACACCTTGTCGGCAAATTTCGTGAGGAAGGTGGCCTCTTCAATGGCCGAGTCGCCACCGCCAACGACAGCAATGTGATGCCCGCGAAAGAAGAACCCATCACAGGTGGCACAGGTCGACAGTCCGTGACCGATCAACCGCTGCTCCTCGGGCAGTCCAAGCATGAGCGACCTTGCCCCCGTTGAGACGATGATCGAGTCGGCCACATACTCGGTATCACGAACCCACACTCGGAAGGGGCGAGCCGAGAAATCGATGGCGGTTACCTTCTCGGTCAGAAATCGAGCACCAAATCGTTCAGCCTGAGCCCGGAAATTGGTCATCAATTCTGGGCCCATGATTCCCTCGGGGAAACCAGGGAAGTTCTCCACTTCGGTGGTGAGCATCAACTGGCCGCCGGGCTGGTCGCTTGTTGAGGATGGCTCGCCTTCGATGACCAACGGGGCAAGGCTGGCGCGGGCCGTGTAGATGGCTGCAGTCAAACCGGCCGGTCCCGACCCGATGATGATGACGCGTTCATGCTTGGGGGCGTTCATAGTGTTCGATCCTTCGGTTCAGAGTGGGGAATCTGTCAGTCTCCGGCTCGACGGCGCATACACATACCGCCGCCGATCAGCATGAGGCCGCCAACGATGAGATAACTGAGATAGACCGACCGACTGTGCCCGGTGCCGGTGTTACCAGTGAAAAGGCTCACCAACGATTGCATTCCCCGGGTCATCATGATCATGCCCACGATCACAAGCGCGATACCGAGTAACGCTCCGATGAGTCCAAAGACGAGTCCACGAACAACTTTGACAGCGTTGTTGGTGACCCGATCACGGACCACTCCGACAATGCTGTCGATCCGATCAACGGTCGTATCGGCCCAGTTGTCGTCGGTGAAGGGATTACCGATCATGCGTCGACTGTAGCGGCCGCATCTGGAGCGCCGCACAGGAGCTTCGTCGCTACGACAATTGTCAGGGCTCGAGCACGACCTGCACCACAGTGCTGCAGTCGGTGGTCGAAAGAGCGGTGTACGTGCCTGAAGCAAGGTCACGGAAGAGGACCACCTCAACTCCGGCGTAGATGGCAATGCCAACCGGCCCTCCACCGAGCATCACACATGAACTCTCAGGGGGCTCGGTCGCTCCGGCACTCAGTTGTGAGGCGAAGAGGTCGGTCTGGTCGATCAACTCGGCCTCAGAATCCAGGAGGGGCGCGGGGTTGTTGGCCACAACAGGTGAAGATAGTTGCGCTTCATCAGCTGTGGCTTCGGCCAACGGTTGCTCGGTAGCGCTCGGCTCCATCAGCGCCGACTTCGCTGAAGAATCTGCTGCCGATTCATCAGCGACCGCTTCGTACTGTGCTGGTTCCTCGTCGTTGGCTTGTTCAACCACCACCATCGACATGTCACCAGAATCGTCACCCCCCATGGACGGAATCACTGAAACACCTACAGCGACCAGGACGACCGCCGCAGCTGCCGCTGAAAGCGATGACATCAGACGAACTCGGCGGCGAGACCTCGCTTCAGCAATGGGGACAACTCGAGCATCGTCGCTCGCGGCAAGTGCTGCAGCGATGGCTGAATCACGCACCACGGGATCAACGTCGCCGACGGCGCGCAGGGATGCTGCAACCCCAGGGTCAAGTTCGACCATGTTCTCGTCGTCAGGTTCCATAGCGTCGTTCATTCGGGATCCTCTTCCGATCCGGTGGTCATTAGACGCCGATCGGGTAGGGCCTGGTTCCCAGCGAGGCGTTCGTTGAGGGCTGCACGACCCCGAGATATCCGTGACTTCACCGTTCCAACCGCAACCTGCTCGATCTCGGCAATCTCTGCATAATCGAGGTCGGCCACGTCGCGCATCACCACGGCGCGGGCAAATTCCTGGGGAATCGATGCCAAGGCGATAGCGACGCTGTCACGAAGTTCGGCACGCTCAACCGAACCGATAACCGAAGCGTGAGCATCTTCGTCGATGTGCTCCCGAGTGGTGGCGTCAGGGTCGACTCGGGCTGACATTGGCCGTCGACGTGCGTGGCGAACTGCGTCCAATGCCGTAGTGACAGCGATTCGATGGCACCAGGTCGACACGGCCGAACGACCGTCGAATCTGCTCAGACCACGAGCGATTCTGATCATGGCCTCCTGAGCGCAATCTTCTGCGGCACTTCGATCATGAAGCATCCGCAGGCAGACAGCAAACACTCGGTCGTAGTGTGCTGCCAGTAGATCCCCGAGGGCCTCCCGGTCACCGGAGCGGGCCGCCGCGAGCTGCTCAGAAGCGGTTAGTCGGCGACGGACCATTGGATCTCACCGATCCGGCCACGGTAGGGATTCAGCGACGAGCATGCTTCGTCAGGTCCCAACTCACGCAACCAAACGAGAACGAAGGTTGACGGCGAGGTGATCGGGACGGTCACCAATCCGGCTTCAGAGTCGTACGCAGTTGGCCCATTCGGACGCCACGCATCGAAACTGAGTGGAGCATCAGCGGCGTCGGTGGTGAGGACGTCGATCTGGAACGGAGCGTTCAAGCTTTCGAACTCGATGGTGCCGGCGGCACTGGACGGCAACGCGACAATCAAGCCAACCCCATCTTTCGGGCCCAGGTATTGGTCCTGATAACACTCGGTTGACCAAGCTGTGGCACGACTTCCGTCAGCGAGTGCGAGCGCCGCCTGCGAGTCGTTCTCAGAGCCGTTGTCGCCGAATGGATCCCACGCCCGAACACTTAATCCGCCGATGGAGGCAACTGGTTGTTCGGCATTCTTGAAATCATCCTCGGAATTCGGAAGCGACAGCGGCGTATCAGCGTCAGGAACGGTCACGATTACAGCGGTGACCTCAGGAAGTGGGCTGACCTGATCTGAGCCGGAATCTCCGCGATTCCAAATGAGAATGGCCGTGAGCAGGATGGCCAACAGCGCCACAGCGGCCGCTATTGCCACGGGTGGCCCGCCGTACCGTCGGGCCGGTATCACCCCGGTGTGATCGTCGGCGTCGAAGAGTTCAGGGGTGGGATCGGCACCTGGTTGGCCAGGGATCGACGCTGTGGGGGGTGGTGCTGTGGCCGGCGTGACGGCCGTGACCGGCGACCGACCCAAACGCCCCGATTCGTCTGCTCTGACGGGCCGGGTTCGGACCGGTGGTGGCTCGTGTGGAGTTCCATCCACTTGCGGCGGGGTGGTGTCCACTGCCAACAGTTCTTTGCGCAGATCAGCTCCTGTGGCCGGCCGGTGAACAGGATTGCGTGCCAGGGTCCGATGGATCAGGTTCACCAGAGCGATCGGCAGTGTCGGGCGGAGATGCGCAAGATCGGTGGGGTCGCGTTGGAGTCGCGCCAAGGCGGTGTCAGCGTCTGACTGACCAAGGAACGGTACTCGGCCAGCGAGACACTCGTAGAGGACGAGAGCCAGCGAGTACAAGTCAGCGCGGCCATCGAGGGCGGCACCCTTGACCTGCTCAGGAGACAAGTACTTTGCTGTGCCCATCATGACGTTGGGGCTTGTCAGGTCTTCGTCCCCGCCGTCGAGCCCCTTGGCAATACCGAAGTCGGTCAGCAGGACCCTTCCATCCTCGGTCAGCAAGATGTTGCCCGGCTTCACATCGCGATGAACGAAACCGGCCTGATGGGCCGCGTCAAGTGCGCCAGCCACCGAGGCGCCGATGTGAATCGTCAACTCCGGCCCAAGACGTTTCTGGCTGTCGAGCCATTGACGCAGGCTGCGACCCTCGACCAACTGCATCACCACGGCCTGTCGATCGTCGTGGGCGACTACGTCGTAGACCGCGACGATGTTTGGATGGTGAAGTTGAGCCACAGCGATCGCCTCACGGCGAAATCGCTCTGCCAGCACCGGATCGGTGGCGAGGTTCGGCTTCAACCATTTGACGGCGACACGACGGTCGAGTTGCTCGTCCACGGCGACCCACACCTCGGCCATGCCGCCTTGGCCGATTCGCTTCTCAAGCCGATAACGACCAGCGAGCAACGCGGCAGGCTGCACCCGTCCAGGGGGCGAGGAGGAGGGATCGGGTGTGGACATGATCGTCCTGCACGCTAGTTGGGGGACCCGACTCGATCGGGTCAATCCGGTGAGGTCAGTCTCGGCGCCGGTAGGCGACGCCAATCGTTCCCATTCCGGCGTGGGTGCCGATCACCGGACCGATGCGACCGACAACGATCTCGCCAAGCTGAGGCAGGGCGGACCTCAACATTTCGACGAACTGATCAACATCGGGACATTCGGCATGGAGAACCGCCAGTCCATCAACACGGTCGCCATCTGCAGCAACCTGGTCAACGATGAACGACAGGGCGCGAGAGCGGGTGCGTTGTTTGCCGGCCTGCTCAACAACTCCGTCGATCACCTCGATGATCGGCTTGATCGACAGTGCAGTGGCGAGCATCGCCTTGGCGCCTCCGATGCGACCACCCTTGCGGAGGTTCTCCAGCGTGTCGAGGGCGCCGATCACACGAGTACGAGCCGCCATATCGGCAACGGCAGCAACGATCGACTCTGCATCTGCTCCTGACTCGGCGGCTTCTGCCGCGGCAAGCACCATGGTGCCGAGTCCGAGGGTGACACTGCGGGAGTCAACGACGTGAACGCGAACCACATCGGTGACCTCACGAGCCGCTAGTTCGGCGCTCTGGATCGTGGCGGACAACGCTGCTGACAATGACACCACGACGATGTCTTGGGCCCCTTCGGCCGCCATCGACCTGAAGACCGTCTCGAACTGTCCGGGCGCGGGGGCTGCAGTCGATGGCAGATCGTCGCGCGCTGCGCAACGCTGCCAGAACTCCTCGACCGACAACTGTTCGCGGTCGATCAACTCTTCGTCACCGAAGCGGATGCTGAGGGGGACGACGCCAATGGCGTGGCGTTCCACCAACTGATCGGGAAGATCGCACGCGCTGTCGGTGACGATGCGGACTCGGCGGGACGGCTCGCTCATCCACCAGATCCTAGGTGTCGTCAGAAGCCGAACCGGCAGGGTGCTCCTCGGTTGGCTCCATTGCCCGCTGTCGGCGATCTCGACGAAGGTGGCTGTACCACCAACTCAACAGCACGAGGATCAGCCCGACCGCCACCAGGCGACCAAGCCCGGTCACTGAATTCGCGCGGGCGGTGACGGTGGTGGCTTCGACAACCGGACGACCGAGGGGCGACAGCACTTCGACCAGCACCGGGAAGGTGCCATTGGCTCGTGCGGCAACGTCGACCCTCACCACCGTGACCCCCGGTTCAAGCAGCACCCGAACCGGTTCGGGGGGAACCTCGAGTTTGGCCGATTCGATGCGGACCAGAACCGAAAGGGCGGTATCTCCGGTGTTCTCGATCTGCAAGGGCAGGGGGCTGTCTCGTCCGGTGAGATTGAAGGTGCCAGAACTCGGTAGAACCACCGCCGCCCGCACCTCAGCGATCTCTCTGGTGACGTCATCGACGGTGGTGTCGAATCGATTCACCGTGACACGACTCTCGTACAGGTCGATCAGGCGGGAGGTCCAGTCCGCTGGACGTGGATCGCTGCCGGGGAGCATCGATGCCACATCGTCAACCTCCGACAGCAGGTTCTGAAGCACGAGGCGACGGGTGGCCAGATCGACATCTGGTACCCCATCCCATCTCACGGTGACGGTCGGATCGGCATCGGCCAACCGCGAGAACAACGAGACCCGGTCACCGCTGACACCGCCCGGATCGTTCAGCAGCAGACGTTCGAGGGCAACGACGGCACCCGGGTCGGGCGGGGTCAGGTCGTTCCCGGCGAGCAACACCCGACGAGTGATCGTCGGGTCACTCCGGCGCAAGG
>JBDQKN010000061.1:0-10051 GCA_040263235.1 Ilumatobacteraceae bacterium | reverse complement strand
GTGACTTCTACGACCTTGATGGTGTGGCTGTGCACCCCACCCCGCACCGATTGGGTGGCCCTCCGATCTGGGTGGCGGGAGCCAATGCGGTGACCCAGCGACGTGTTGGGAATCGGTATGACGGCTGGATGCCGATTGGCCCCTCGGATGGGTTCAGCGCTGGACTCGAGCAGGTGCGGGATGCTGCTCAGCGGGCCGGGAGGGACCCCAATGCGCTAGTGGCATCTGCCTACGTGACCATTGCTCTCGATGATGACGTTGAACGAGCTGACCGGACTATGAACGACTTCATGGCCGCGTACTATCCAGCTCCACCTGAGGCGATGCGTGCCCTCCAAGCGAACTACGCGGGTCCAGCTTCAGGGCTTGCAGCGTGGATTCGCGAATTCACCGACGGGGGTGCTTCGCACATCATCTTCCGCTTCGCTGGGGATCACCAGCGTCATCTTGGCGAGTGCATCGACGCTCTCAGTAATCTTTGATGACGTTGCGCTCCCGTAGGGTCGTCGTGTGACTCAAGACGAACCGTCCCCGGGTTCAGATCGCGCAGAACGCATCTGGCTCACCATCGCTGTGGTGATGGCCTCCACATGTGTGGCGCAGGCGTTTGGTCGGTTCACCTGGGGAGTGGTGCTCCCCGGCGCTCGCGATGATCTGCTGAACGGCTCGAACACCTGGGCTGGCTTTTTTGGCACGGTCAACGTGACGGCTTATCTGCTCGGCACGCTGTTCGTGTCGTGGGCCTCGGCCAAGATCAGCCTGGTCGGTCTGGTCAGACTTGGGCTTACGACGTCGACCCTGTCACTCGGTCTTGCAGCCGTGGCAACGACCGGACCTGTTCTTGCGATTGCGCTCTTCGGTATGGGCATTGGGGGTGCGATCATCTGGATCCCGTCGCCAAAGATCGCTGCCCGTTCCTTCCCTCCTGAACGGGCAGGGGCGGCGGTCGGTCTGGTTGGGTCCGGAATAGGAATCGGAATTGTCTTTGCCGGTCAAATCGCTGCGTTTCTTGGGCGGACGAGGGAGTCCACTGAGGTCTGGCAACTCGTGTACCGCATCGAGTTTGTCATTGCCTTGGTAGTGCTCGCCGGAACGTTTCTCGTGCTTCGGTCACACGGCGAACGTCCGACCGGAGGTGGCGGCGTGGGCGGATTCTCGGCCCTGCGGACCGTTAATGGGTGGTTGCCGACGTCGATCGCATACGCGGCATTTGGCTTCTCGTACATCCTGATTCTCGCCTTCCTCGTGGCGAGACTGAAAGACGATGCCGGCTTCTCGTCGGCATCGGCATCGGCGATGTTCTCCCTCGTCGGGATCTCCGCAGCACTCGGCGGAATCTCCCTCGGGGCGTTGTCGGACCGAATTGGTCGGCGGCGCACCCTGACCGGTTCATTCACCGGTTTTGCCATCTTTGGATTGGTGATCCTCACCGGGCAACAACCCTTTGTGGCCATTGCTTCAGTCGGGGCTGGACTTGCGTTCTCTGGCGGCCCAGCACTGATCACTGCACACATCGTGGCAAACACTGACGCCAAGAGTTACGGACCCGCCTTCAGCGCCGCCACCCTCGCATTCGGTGTTGCGCAGATGATCTCTCCGCAGATCGGTGGGCTGATCGCTGATGCCGCCGGGGGGTTCACCTGGGTGTTCGTTCTCTCGGCAGCAGTGTCGATGATCGGTGCTGCGGCAGCGAGCCGGCTCCCGTAGATCGCGTTGGGGTATCGGTCGAACTACGGTCATTAGCACTGAGGAGGAGAGGGCATTTCACATGGGGGAACGAGTAGCAGGCAAGGTTGCCATCATCACCGGTGGCGCATCCGGTATCGGTCGGGCATGCGCTGAGCGACTCGCTGATGAGGGTGCGACTGTCGTGATCACAGACATCCAAGATGAACTCGGAGCTGACGTCGCCACCAGCATCAGCTCAACAGGGGGCCAAGCGAGCTACCTGCACCACGACGTGACGAGCGAGGACGAGTGGGTAGCGGTTGTAGCCGGTGCCGTTGAGGCTCACGGACGACTGGACATCCTGGTGAACAACGCTGGCATCGGCATCGGCGGAAGCATCACTGAAATGTCGCTTGAGGATTGGCGCCGCCAGACCGCAATCAACATCGACGGGGTCTTCCTTGGGATGAAGCATTGCATCCCGCCGATGCGCGACTCGGGTGGCGGTTCGATCATCAACATGTCATCGGTGGCTGGGCTCAAGGGCTCCGCCCGACTCGCCGGATACAACGCGACAAAAGGTGCAGTGCGTCTGTTGACGAAAGGAGTCGCACTCGAGTGCGCTCAGAGTCGTTGGAATGTGAGGGTCAACTCGGTCCACCCTGGGATTATCGATACGCCGATCTGGGACACCGTTGGTGCTGCGCTCATCCGGTCAGATAGCCGTCGACTTGATCTTGATCAGATGGTAAACGTCGCCGTGCCGACCGGTGTACTTGGTCAACCTCTCGACATTGCAAACGGAGTTCTCTACTTGGCGAGTGATGAATCGAGTTATGTGACTGGCACCGAACTCGTTATCGATGCCGGCCTGTCAGCCTGATTGGGCTGCTGCCTCACCGAGGTCGGGGCCGAAGAAGTTCAGCATTTCGAGTGCTGCCGAGTAGTCGTGGGCGGCGATTCCTCCGAGTCGGAGCCACTGGTTCAACGCACGTTTCGTGTATCTGATCGGCAGCTGCGGCCCAGTTGCAAGCCGCTCCGCGTACTGCCGAGCGATGGGCAGAACCTCGGATTTCGACACGGCCCGCGAGATGAGTCCTATCCGCTCGGCTTCGGCGCCATCGAGGGGGTCTGCGGTCAGCAGATACAACTTCGACTTGGCCATGCCGCACAGAATCGGCCACAGCATTGCAGCGTGATCGCCAGCGGCGAGCCCGAAGGCTGCATGCGGGTCAACGAGAACAGCGTCAGAATCGGCCACTGAGATATCAGCAAGGAGTGCGACGGCGAGCCCGCCTCCAGCAGCGCGACCGTTAATCGCCGCCACAACAGGTTTGTCAAGGTTGACCATCCCGTAGACGAGTTGATCAGATTCGGCCTGCAGCCGTTGCACAACTTCGAAGGTCGCAGCTTTGTCCAGGGAGGGAATGGCCTTCAGGCCGCTGATGGTGGCACTGCAATAGAACTCGTCGTCCGCGCCGGTGACCAGTACCGAACGCACTGAGTCATCGCGCGCCAGCAGGTCCCAGACCATGGCAACCTCACGATGAATCGAGGCCTGCCTGTGGCCCACACTGCCTGCGGTCGGAATTGTCACCGTCGCAA
Source organism: Ilumatobacteraceae bacterium (assembly GCA_040263235.1). GTDB lineage: Bacteria > Actinomycetota > Acidimicrobiia > Acidimicrobiales > Ilumatobacteraceae > Casp-actino5. The sequence goes on along the minus strand of JBDQKN010000061.1, from coordinate 6,778 downwards.
CGCCGATGTCATCGACGTCGACCCGAACTTCACTCAACCCGTCCACGTTGGTGGCCCCCCGATTCTGTCGCCCTTTGGCTCCGGCTCCGACAGCGACACTAGGGGTCGCTACGGTCGATTGACGAAGGCGCCGACAATGCCTCGTGCTCCGCTGCCGAAAGGAACGTTCATGCGACTTATCGACCACTTCGGACGAGGCGCCACCGCAGCGCCAGACCGAGCGGCATTCGTTAATGTCGATGGATCGGAGAGTGTGACTTATCGCGAGGTGGCCGAGATCGCGGAGGAGGTCGCCGCCGGGCTCAACCGCTTGGGGATGGCTGGCGAGAATGTCGCCATCTTCAGCCCGAACGACCCTCGAGCGTTCTGCGTCATGATTGGGTTGTTTCGCGCTGGTGCGAAGTGGGTACCAGTGAACACTCGGAATCCGGTGTCGGTGAATGCATCGTTTTTGCGTACGACCGGATGTTCAGTCGTGTTCTTCCATCATTCATTGGCTGATCAAGTTGCCGAACTGGTGGAATTGGTTCCGGCGTTAACAACGGTGGTGTGTTTCAACCCGGGTGTCGATGGACCAATCGGAACGTCGTATTTGAACTTCGTCGGCGGCGATCCTGATCCCGCACCGGAACCAGATGATGATCCGGCACGGATAGAAACCGTCTTCCCCACCGGCGGAACGACTGGGCTATCCAAAGCCGCACTTTGGAGCCAACGGACCTGGGATTCAGCGGTGAAGGCCTTCTGGACATGTTTGCCAACCGACCTGCCTCCGGTGCATCTTGTTGCAGCACCAATGACCCATGGTGCGGGTGTTGTTGCGCTGATGATGATGACGGGTTCGGCTACGAATGTGGTGCTTCCATCTGCTGATGCACTAGGAATCTTGGAGGCCATCGAACGGCATCGAGTTACGCACTTCTACATTCCGCCGACGGTGCTCTACTCGATGCTCGCCCATCCTCGTGTGCGAGAGTTCGATTACTCGTCTCTCAGAGCGATCGTGCTCGCCGCAGCACCAGTTGCGCCAGCAAAATTTGCTGAAGCCATGGATGTGTTCGGGCCGGTGATGTGCCAGTCGTTCGGTCAGGCCGAGGCCCCGATGTTCCTCACCTTTCTGTCGACTGGCGACCTTCTCGATGAGGGTCTGGACTCGCGCCGTTGGGCGAGTTGTGGCCGGGCAACGATTGGCCAGCGAGTTGAGATCATGTCGGAGACGGGTGAAATTCTTGCGCCGGGAGAGCGTGGCGAGATCGTCGCCCGAGGCGACCTCGTGTTCGCCGGCTACTTCAACAATCCGATGGCCACTCAAGATGTCTCCAACTACGGCTGGCATCACACCGGTGACATCGGGTTCAAGGACGACCAGGGCTTCGTGTACATCGTCGATCGTAAGAAGGACATGATCGTCACCGGTGGGTTCAACGTGTACAGCGCCGAGGTCGAGCATGTGATTGCAAGCCACCCATCGGTAGAGGACTGCGCTGTCATCGGGGTACCCGACGAGAAGTGGGGAGAGGCTGTGACTGCGGTGGTTCAGTTGAAGCCGGGTGCAGAGATAGATGGCAACGACATCATCGCTCTCGTCAAGGAACATCTCGGTTCAGTTCAGGCTCCGAAGCGCGTCGAGATCGTCAATTCGTTGCCACGAAGCCCGAATGGGAAGGTGCTCAAACGAGAAATCCGGGATCGTTATTGGGATGGGTCAGACCGAAGAGTGTGACCTGAACTGCTCATTCATGCTCCGAATACGGCACGCAGCGTGGCTGTCACCACGGCTGCGGCAACGATCGTGACGACGACTGGAGCTCGCTTCCACACTAAGAATCCAGCAGCGGCCATTCCTGCCACCCGCTCGTCGATCACCAGCGTGCTTCCAGCACCCAAGGTCAATTGGGCGATCACCGCGCCAACAACGGCTGCAGGAATCAATGAGGCCAGTCGGGCAAAGACCGGTACCCGCGCAATAAGCGCGCCGCCGAGGAACATTCCAGCCAAGCGTTGCGCTGCGACGCCGCCGGCAAGCAGTGCGATGACAAGCCAGGTCATGTCGTTGCCCCCTCTTGAGTGGGCGGAGCCACTCTGAGAGCGACCACTGCGCCGATCAGGCTCACGATGATTGGCAGCCCAGCGGGAGCAATGGGAATGAGCACGAGACAAAGCCCGGCGCCGACAAGCCCGGCCACCATTCCGGCTCGTTGACGTAGAAGGTTTCCGATGATGGCAAGGAGCAAGGCTGGAAAGACAGCATCAAGTCCGAGGCGATCGACGTCGCCGATGACATTGCCGAGGAACACTCCGGCGAAGGTTCCCGACCACCAGCCAGCGTGCATAGCGAACGTCACCATCCAGAACACCCGAATCACATCGCGAGGAGACGCCTGCTGAACCGCTACTCCAACGTTTGGGTCGAACGACTGAAGCCCGGCAACCGCCCGATGCACTGCTCCAACACGGATGCGCCCACCGAGGCTGGCTGCGAGTAGTCCGAATCGAGATGCGACCACCCACCCCGCGATGAGCGCTGCGATGACACTTCCGCCGGCGTCCCTCACGGCCAGATACGCGAGTTCGGATGTGGCTGAATTCACGACGATTGCCGCCACCACTGTCTTCAGCTCGGAGCCAACCCGATCGAGCACCAGCACGTTGACGGTGACGCCAAGGGCGAAGAACGTCAGTGCGATCCCACCCAGAACACTCCAACCGGGATGAGCGGTTGACTTCCCTGCCTCCATGCTCTGATTGTTGCATGAGAACGTGGTCCGGCCGTAGCCGGATGCTCCTCAGAGCTCAGATCGCACGAGGCGAGCTCCTTCGACCATTGCGGCAAGTTTGGCGCGGGCACGATCTCGTGGCATGTACTTCATGCCGCAGTCTGGCGAGACGGCGAGGTTCTCGGGGTTGATGTACTCGAGTGCTCGTCGAATGCGATCCGCCACCTCGTCAGGGGTCTCAACGGATTCGCGGCCAAGGTCGATCACACCGAGAACCACCTTGCGCGGAGCGAGTCGCTTCACGGTTGCCCCTGGAAGGTCTGGTTGTGCGCTCTCGATAGCGACCCAGTCGACTGGGGCCTCGGCCAGGGGGTCGAGGAATGGATAACCGTCGCTCTTGTCCTTGACATACGCGGCGTAGCCGTAGCAGGTGTGCAGACACGTTTCGGCGGTGATTCCTGCGGTTGCCACCGCGAGCACGTCGAGCGCGATGTCGGCCGCCGCACCGGAGTTCGCCTGAAGATATGGCTCGTCGAGTTGCAGAAGGTCGACACCTGCAGCCTCGAGGTCGCGGAGTTCTTCGTTCACGACGGCCGCATACGCCATGGCCAGTGCCCGCTGATCGGCGTAATGCCGATTGTCTGCCAACTGGCTCAGCGTGAAGGGACCAGGGACGGTGACCTTTGTTCGGTGGGACGCATGAGACGTGAGAAATCTGGCTGCAGTGAGTTCAATCGGAAACTCTCGGTGGATCTCGCTCACCACTAAGGGAACATCCGCGGTACCGCCGCGACGATTGATGCCGACACCGATTTCGTCACGTGAGACTCCACCAAGAGAGCAAGCGAAATGGTTGAAGTAGCTCTCTCTTCCAACCTCGCCATCGGTGATGATGTCGACGCCAGCGGCTTCCTGGTCAGCGATTGCCACCAGCGTCGCTGCCTCAATCGCCTCGTCTAGATGCTCGGGAGCGACCGCCCAAAGGTCCTCATTCCGGATCCGAGCGACTCCGTCGCCCAAGAGCCGATCCTCATTCACCAGCCAGCGCGGCTGGGGATAGCTCCCCATGACGGTCGTCGTGATCATCGGTAATCCTTTGGTCGTTGATGTTGCCTCGACAGTACAGCGAGTCACTCGGTCATACTGGTGGCATGCGAATTGCCACCGCTCGCCACGGAGATCGAGTCATCTACGGACCCGTTGTCGACGACACGATCCGAGACGTATCTGCAACCGTGGTCGACCCCAACGCACTGGTTGGGCTTGCACACACCGCCGAGGGGCGGGAACAGGTCGATGTGATGGGGGAGGCTGCTCCCCGGTTCCCACTATCCGAACTTGATCTCCTGCCGCCGGTTCCGAACCCCCGGCGGATCATGTGCGTTGGAACCAACTACGCCGACCACATTGCCGAGAGCGATCGCGTGCAGGAAGTCCCCGCGCACCCTGTCATCTTCGTTCGATTTCCCTCGTCGCTCGTTGGCCACGGACAGCAACTCGTGCGTCCCCGCGTGAGTACCAGCTACGACTTCGAGGGCGAACTCGCCATCGTCATCGGTAAAACAGCGCGCTACGTGGAACCCGACAAGGCGCTGAGCGTGGTGGCTGGATATTCCTGTTTCATGGACGGAACGCTTCGCGACTTCCAACGTCACACCTCGCAATTCACTGCGGGCAAGACCTTTGACCGCTCGGGAGCATTCGGGCCATATCTCGTCACATCTGACGAGATCGGCGACCCGCACGAACTCACGCTGACGACCACGGTGAACGGGACGGTCATGCAGCAGGCATCGACACGACTACTGATTCATGACCTGCGGGCAATCGTGTCGTACTGCTCGACATTCACCACGCTGGAGCCGGGGGACGTAATCGCCACTGGAACCCCGGGGGGTGTTGGGTACGCACGCACGCCACCGGTGTGGCTCACCCCAGGAACAGAGGTCAGCGTCGACATCACTGGTGTGGGCACCCTGGTCAACTCCGTGGTCGAGGAGGCCTGAGATGCTCGATCACATCGTTCTTGCCACTCCTGATATCGAGGCAACATCGGCGTGGTTGGCCGAAACCACCGGTGTTGTCGCGAGCGAGGGAGGCCCACACGTAGGCCGAGGAACGCGGAATCGGTTGTGTTCGTTCGGAGACACCTACCTCGAGATCATCGGCCCCGACCCAGATCAGCCCGACCCGGGCGAGCCCAGGTCATTTGGCATCGACGATCTCGTTGCTGCACGGGTGATCACTTGGTGTGCGCGCCAGCACGACCTGGCAGCGGTGGTTGCAGCGGGTGCAACCATCGAACGCAGGTATACCGAGCCGGTACCTATGAGGCGAGTTGCGCCTGACGTAACACTCGATTGGGAGTTGAGCCTTCCTGTCGACAGCACCGAGGGGGGAATCCTGCCGTTCTTCATCGACTGGGGTTCGTCGCCCCATCCCTCGGCTTCAGCTGCGCCCGGTCTCAGCGTTCATTCAATCCACGGTGTTCACCCTGAACCAGACCGTGTCTCCAGCTTGCTGTTGGCACTGGGGGAGTCGTTGATAGTTGAGGAGGGCGGCGAGGCGCGACTCATCGTCGAGATTGCTGGCCCGGGGGGACGTGTCGTCCTGCCATGATGGCCCCCGTCATTAAACCCCTGCCAGCAACATCAGTGGCACGCTGACCTGCCATGGACCTCAGGTCTGATCCAACCGAACAGCGGGTCATCGACGCAGTATCCGCTACCGGCAGCTCCTTCAGCATCATCGACTGCGATCCCGAACGTGCTGACACAGCTGCATTCTGTGAGGCATATGGATTTTCGTTGGCGGACTCTGCCAACACGATTCTGGTCGCCACCAAAGAAGCCGAACCGCGCGTGGTGGCGTGTGTGGTCCTCGCCACGCACCGCCTCGACGTGAATGGCATCGTTCGAAGGCGGCTTGAAGCCCGCAAGGTGTCGTTCGCTCCTGCCGACATGACTTCTGAACTCACCGGGATGGTGATGGGCGGCGTGACGCCATTCGGCCTTCCCGATTCAATCCCGGTCTGGGTCGACGAGGTTGTACTTGGTAGGGATCGGGTCGTCGTCGGTGGTGGGAGTAGGTCCATGAAGGTGACGTGTGCTCCCGAGGTCCTCACCAAGTTGTCCCAGTGTGAGGTGGTCAGTGGTCTCGCGCTCCCTGTCGATGGGTGACCGTTGAATGCGGAGACTTCGTTGTCAACGCCAGTAGGTGAACGCTCTGGTGCCCGACACATCAGGTGTGTGACGTGGCCCCTGCGAGAACTCGTGGTCGCGTGTGGCACCATTGCTGCATGAGTGACGAACAGGCAGTGCTGACCGAGGTGCGGGGCAGGGTGCTCCTCATCACCCTGAATCGACCAGACCAGATGAATGCGGTCAACACCGATCTCGCCCAAGGTCTCGTGGCGGCAGTGGCCGAACTCGATGGGAACCCTGAGCTCACCGCTGGAGTTTTAACCGGAGCGGGACGCGGTTTCTGTGCCGGCATGGACCTCAAGGCGTTCGCTGCAGGCGGCCCTCCGGAAGGGTTCAACGAATTCCTTGAGAATGGCGCCCGCAAACCGCTGATCGCTGCCGTTGAGAGTTTCGCCCTCGCAGGTGGCCTAGAAGTAGCACTCACCTGTGACCTGATCGTGGCTTCAGAGGGCGTCAAACTCGGAATTCCCGAGGTGGGTGTTGGACTCTTCGCTGCTGGCGGAGCACTCCTGCGATTGCCGAGCCGTGTTCCCTATGCCGTGGCGATGGAGATGGCGCTCACCGCTGATCCGATTTCTGCTGAGCGAGCACTCGAATATGGATTGGTCTCGCGCATCACTCCAAAGGGTGGCGCAGTAGATGGTGCGATGGAGTTGGCCGAGCGGATTGCCCGAAATGCCCCGCTCGCGGTCGCTGCCTCTAAACAGATGATCCGTGAGGTGCAGGGACGAACCGAGGCAGATTTCTGGGCGCTTCAGCGTCCGGTGATGGCCGAGGTGTTCCGCTCAGCGGATGCCCAAGAAGGACCGCGCGCCTTTGCCGAGAAGCGTCCGCCATCCTGGACTGGTCACTGAGGAG
>JBDQKN010000060.1:0-10184 GCA_040263235.1 Ilumatobacteraceae bacterium | reverse complement strand
CACCTGCACCTGCACAGCGAACCCGACCGACGCTGCAGGCCAAGCAACCTGGTGATCAAGGGCGACGGTAAGCAGCGTCACCACCTGGCAACATTCCACGCCCACATCACCAGGTAGGTGCCCCCAGCAACAGCTGGGTGTCGGACGATCTGATCGCCAGCACTCTTGAGCGCCCGTGAAAACCCCTGAGGTGCTCGTAGTGAAGCGACGACTCGCTTTGCCTGACTGAGGATCAGCAGCGCTGCTACCAGGGCGAGAAGCGTGACAGGAAGATTGTTGGCAACAGCACTATCAATATCTCCCGTGAGGAGATCAATGATCGCCCTCGAACCTCCACAGGTTGGACAGGGCCGTCCTGTTACGAGGGCAAACAGGCAGAAGGGACTGGTGTCGTCCAAAGGAGGGGTGAGGTCGACCACCCCGACCATCGAGCCGATCAGAACCACTCCTTCTTTCCATAGACGTATGTGGCATCGAACTCCTGGTCACTCTTCGTCAGGTAGATGATTCCCTCGATGAGACCAATGATGCCAGAGACCATCCCACAACTGAAGAGGCCAATCACCAGCATGATGATGCCGGCATTTGTGTAGCCGAGGACGAACTTGTGAATACCAAGTCCGCCAAGCAGAATCCCGCAGATTCCTGCCGTCACTTTCTTCCCTGAAGGCTGTGCGCCGGGGTAGTACTGCTGCGGTGGTGGCGCTGTCTGCTGATACCCAGGCGGCGGCGGCGTATAGCCCGGTGGCGGCGGGGATGGTGCTCCCATCGGGGCCGGTGTTCCACAGCCAGTGCAGAATCGCTTCCCGGTGATGTCTGCTCCACATGAGTGACAGTTCATTGGTGTCTCAACTTTCAATCTCGACGAGGACCGGTCGGTGGAGGTGCGTCGATTGTTGTTGGCCCACCATCATTGTCGCTTGGTGAGTCGGGAACACCAGGGTTCGATACCTCAGCGTTTCCAGTTGATGCTGCTTCCGTTTCCGACCGTCCTGATTCAGGTGGCGACTGGTCTTCGGGTAACTCTGCGGGCGCCGTCTCGTTCTGAGCCGAAACCGTGTTGGCAACCGGGGTGATCGTGGCTGCTCCAGCGACGGTTGGAGATTGAGCACCAATCACATCTGGAAGGAATACCAGCGCTGCGCAGAACCCGAGAGCGATCAAACCCTGAACAGGCTGAATCACTTCAAGCTCTCTCCTCCAAATCAAGTTCGGAAGAATGCTCAGGAACCCACCGAGGGCAATGAACGCAGTCGCAGTGGTCAGCCCCTGTCGAAGTGGACGCAGAACAATCGATCCGACTACCGCGAGCGCTGCCACTGCGATCGACCTCAAGAATTCGATGGTGCCATCTGACCCATCAATAAACCAGAAGATGCTGTCCGCATTTCCCAACCAGATCAACGAAAGGCCGAGAAGTACACCGGGCGCAAGTAGGTAGCCCGACGTTGAGATCGACCAGACGGAGTTCAGTGGGGGGAGTTGCGGAACCACCGACAGCAGCAGAAGTGCTCCACCCGCAACCATTGCCCCACCGCTCAGGAAGGTCAGCACCCGTTCCCACCCGTAACCGTTATCGATAGCTTGTATCGCCCACATTCCGCCCCGAGAACTGGCGATAACACCGGCACCGATGGAGAACCCCAGTCGATGCTCAATGGACATCTTGGGACTATCCACGAAGGCGATGAGCGCCAGAGGAGCGCCAGCCGCGACTAAGAATCGCACGACTTCGGAGAGTGAGGCGAGGTCGATTCCCCATCGAAAAATCAGGACGACACCGCCAAAGATTCCCGCTGCGATTAATGCGAGGGCTATCAGGGGTGACTGAGACAACTGACCGGCAACTGCAGAGATCTGTGATTGGGCTTGACCCACACCTGAGGCTCCCAGAGGCGGCTGACGAGTTGCGGCAGCTGCAGATGTCGGTGCCCCGCACGACAAACAGAACCGGTCGTCAGCACCGAGTCCCGTTCCGCACTGTTGGCAGAACCGCGGCCCTGTCGCCATGCCACACGACGGGCAAAACGCCGCATCTTCGGGCAAACGAGTCTCACACGAAGGGCAGTGAGTTCGTCGCCTTGAAATTCCTCCCGACGAATCTGTCACGGCAGGGACCTAATAGCCGGACCCTGCGGCCGCCACGAAGATGAGGACGCCGATTGCAATGCTGATGTATCCGATGACAAGACCGGCGATCGCCAAGCCTCGGCCACCCTGACCGGACTTCCCGATTTGGCTCAGGGCGATGTGGCCAAAGATGACAGCGAGCGGAGTGCAGAGGAAAGCGCATACCAGTGATGCGATCGCCATTCCGTTGGTGCCAACGTTTTGAACGTAAACATTTTGTGTATAGCCAGCAGGCTGCTGCCATCCTTGCTGTGGCGCCGGAGGCGGAGTCGCAGCTCCGCTACCTGCACCGCAACTCGGGCAAACAGCATTCTCGCCCTTGTTTGATCCACAACTACCGCAATACGCCATTACTCCCCCTTTGGACGGTTGTAATTAGACTTTACACGCTGCAAGAAAGTCGTTTACGAAAACGGTCTTACAGTGGGGTTCAGAGAAGGTAACTGTAGGTGGAAATCACAGCGTCGAGTTCCGCTGCAGCCGTCGAATCGCCTTCTGATACCCGAGCGCAGATTGCCTCAATTCGCTGTGCTTCAGCATCATCAACGAACGGCATAATTCGTGTCCGGGCATTGATGACATCAGCATTCGAACTGCTGGTCGTCGGCGCTGGCGACGATCCGGCAGTGCCGCCAAGTCGGCCTTCTGAGAGCGCCTCATTGGCTGACCGTGCAATGCGGACCAGCATGCTTTTGTCGGCCGTGGCGCCAAATGACACATCGTCATTGAGAAACACATTGCCCTTTGAATCCTCGGCCGTGACCTTCAGGATTCCATCGACGTCGTAGGCAAACGTGATGTCGACAGCGGTCTGTTCAACTGGGCCGGGCTCCGGTATGTTGACACTCCATTCTTTTAGAGTGGCATTGTCAGCGTGTCCCATTGGAAGCTCAGGATCGCCTTCAAGCACCGAGACATTGAGAGACTCCTGGAAGTCACTAACCGGGAAATACGTCTTCGTCACTCGAGCCGGCAACTTGTGGTTGCGAGGAATCAGGGTGTCGAACTCCAGTGAACCGGTGAGATGGTTCTGCACAGATGTGCCGAGAGCATGTTCGGTTGAGACAAAGAAGTCCTTATCGTCAATCTGGCCAGCAAGGATCGCAGAGGCGATTGCAGCGCCCTCTGCAATGGCAGTCATCGGGTTAACACCGGCCGCAGGGGCTTTACCCACCGTTTCAGCAACGATCTGGCGCGCCAGCGGAATGTTGCAGGTGCCGCCAACCAAGACCAACGCGTTGATATCGCCACCGCTCATGCGGGTATCAGTAAGGCAGCGTTGAATCGGCTCGCGGACCCGCTCAAGATTTGAGCGCACAGCCGACTCAAACATCCCTCTCGTGATCGTTCGGCTGCTCCCATCGGGCAGGAGCAACTCGACTGACTCCTGGGTCGACAAGAGAATCTTGGCCCGTTCCACGTCCAGCCTGAACTGGTTGCGCTTCGTTGAATCCCACTGGTGCGCATCAGGGATGGTCTCGACGATCGACTGCTGGAGTGCAGCATCGAGGTCAAGGCCGCCGAGTTGCTGGATCCCCTTCGACGCCTCCTCCATAAAGACGCCATCGATGTTTCTCAGGATGGTGACATCAAGTGTTCCTCCGCCCCAGTCGACCACCATGATCGTCCCATCATGTGGCGCTCGCATGCTGTACGCCATGGCAGCGGCCGTTGGCTCGTTCATGAGGGCCTGCACCTGAATGCCCGCCATACCGGCGCACAACTTGGTGCGGTAACGGGCTAGACCCCGGCTATTCGCGGGAATGGTGACAACCGCATGTTGAAAGTCCGGCGCGCCCGCTCGCGGCGCAGATCGTCGCAGATGTCCAAAGATCATGGTGGCGATCTCCTCAACGGAGAACTCCATGCCATCAACCTCTGCTTTTTCCTCTGCTCGCAGAAGGCGCTTCACGGCTGCCAAGCTTCCCGGACGTTGTTTTGCTGCCCAACCAAAAATCGGCTCATTCGACGCTCCCGCACCGAACACGGTGGGGAGCACACGGTCATACCCAAGGCCTGCCCAGTTACCCGGAGGGGTGTCAACAGGAATGACGTCGACTTCCGATCCTGTCCAGCGGGCGACGACTGAATTCGTCGTACCAAAGTCAATTCCAACACTCATGACTGCTCCTCTTCGGTGGTGATCTCGCCAACTGTTTGCTCTGGCTCGGAGACAGGCTCTGTGGTCCCATCTCGGCTCTCCTCGTTGCCTGGTTCGGTCAGCCCGGAGGCTTTCTGCAGCCGTCCCTGTCGGATAGTCCGCCCCGTCGGAACATCGACATAGGCAGGAAGTGCAACCTCCCACGGACCGTCCCCGGAGACCGCCTCGAACCGAAGGTCATCCCCTGGCTCCGCCACCACCTCGACTCCAGCCTGGGTGAGCCACGAACTCACCAACCGACCCAAGGTTTCGGCGTCGGCCCCGGATCGAATCGCGACATCAAACTCCGTTAGTTGGACGAGATGGGCGAGTCGCTCTTGAGCGCCTGCAATGATCTGCCGGCGCAACCCCTCGTAGGTCTCCGCTGAGATGGGTGTACCCGGATCGCGGATCACCAGTGCGGTGTAAATCGAGTCGAGTTGACGAGACAACTCAGCGACTTTCTCACTCAGATCATCGAACTGCTGATGGTTCTTTCGTGCCATGGTCATACCTCTCTGATAGTGAAACTTGCGGGCAGTTCAGTGATGCGACTCTCCCTCAACGCCGCTTCAACAGCGGCGATCAACGAAGTGAGCAGCACGGTGGAACGCAGTTCGTTCACAGCCCGTGGGTCGGTGGCTTCTGTTCGACGTTCGAGTGCAGTAGCCGGTTGGGACGTCAACGCTCGCGGCGACGGGAGTCGATACGCGGTCGGATCCGCAGGCACACGGAAGTCATCGAGAGAGTGATCGGCAATGCCTTCTCGGTGATCAATCTCGTGTTGGGCCCAGTTCAGATCTTCGAGATCAAAAGGCGGGTCTTCCATTCGTCGTAGCCTCTTGACGGCTCGGGCAAAACCTCGGGCAGCTTCGTCCCGAGGTGCATCGAACGGAACCCCGAGGATGAGGTAGGGGCTGGAACGCTGGTTGCTCATCTGCTCATCTCCTTCGATCGGTCGACGAGCTCAGAGGCGAGGTCCCGCAGCTCGTTCCCAGCAACGCGTAGTTCGGAGTCGGTAACAATCGCGAGCGCCTTCTTGATGGTGGCCAAGTGAGAGCTCGCGTCGGACGCCACTGCTTTCATCGCATCTTTGAACGCTCGTTCGTTCAGTTGACCAGACCGAGCGAATTGATCTGCTTCCTCAAGGAAACGATTGAAGATGTCGATCAACTCATTGACCTGTGAATGTCGGAAGGTGAAGTAACTACTCGCGAGTCGGTCCCCACCAACATTCAGAATCCGAATCAATTCATCCTTCTCATCACCAGAGAGTTCTTTCGTTCGTGCTCTGGCCGCTTTGAACCACACAAGGAACTCATCCTTGGGTTCGCCCTCCTCAATTACATCTCCGACTGAAGCGCTCACCAAAGCCACAAGTCGGATGTGAACCTCAGCCGGCAGCGGCAGCGAGGTGGAGAGCACATCCATGGCGATTGACACTCCCGTGACAGCGCCATCCTCTCCGAGGTTGTTCGCAAGAAACCCGACGAGGAAGGAACCAAACCGAACAGCTTCTTCTTCAACCCAGGCCGGACGAGGCGTTACCTGATGAACCGAAGCCAACTCAGCGATGAACTCGCTCAGCCCCTTTGCTCGAGCACGGTAGACACGGGCTTCCGGGCTTGCTCCCCGACGACCGAACGCAGATGGGGGCTGCTTCGCCATCCAATCAGCGTCATGCTCAGCGAGAATCCGCAAGATGTGTCTGTAGCGATCATCGGACACGTTTAACGTCAGCAGCGATCGCAATGCATTGATCAGCACCGACGGTGGCTCCGGGTCATCCTCATCTTCGACCGAACCTTGCCAGACGATGAATGCGCGTTCTGCCGCCACCAGCCGCATCACCTCGTCCGGTGCTTCACGTGCAAGTCGAGAGAGTTCGGCGAGCGCCACTGGAACGTCGAGCGTCGCTGCAACCGCCGCTGCATTGCAGACCAGAGGCATCGTGTATTGGCCCTCCAGCGCCTTTCGGAGCAGGTGTAGGGCCTCGGTCTGCTTGCCCCTCATCCAGAGGGCGGCGGCAACCACGTTCATGAGTTCATCGCGGACTGCTTCCTCATCGGAGAGTGCGAGCCCTCGTTGTCCCTGGCGCACTGCAGCATCCCAGTCCCAATCGAATAGATACCGTTGACTCACACGGAGTGCAGATCGAGCCATCACGCCTGCTTCGATTGGTGAACGCGGTTCGCGATCGGGTGGGGCTAACTCAATTAGGAGGTTCCCGATTCCCGGGGTCTCAACAAGTGTGAGGGGAAGGCTCGTCCACTCGCCCGCCTCAATTACCGACCTCAGTTCCTCTGCTGCAGGGCTATTTCCGAGTGACTCCAAGGTTGCCGCATCGAGCGATCTGCCGGAATCGACCAGGGCCGTAATGGCCACTGCTAGTTGCTCGCCTGGATCGAGTAGGTGACCGAACGTCGAAAGCTGCCCGCTCCGAGCTCGTCGAAGCGCTTCCGTGCCGAAGGAGAGTTCAAGGACCTCACCATCGGTGAGTTGTTCAGGGTGTTGACGAGCAACCACGTAGCGTCGGTCAGCGTCGTCCCAGTCATCAGTGAGCTCCACGGAGCATCCTCGATCAATCACGTCGTCGATCAACGAGATTGGAACCGAACGATCTGCACGAACTGGAGTTCCCGTTGTGCCATTCAACGCGGCGAGCAGGTGTCCACTCGGAGTCGTCACATTCCCGCCACCCGAGAGAGCAGTGGTGATGAGAGTTCCCCGATCACTGCCGAGTTCGGACAGGGTTTGCGTCAACGAGGCGGCCTCACGAGACAACGCCTCAAAGTCCCGAGCCGTCGACTGATCCCGAGCCGCAAAAGCAACTGCGAGGGTCGGCCATCCTCGAAGCGCCAGGTCAACTGGAGCAGAGGTATTGAGAGCAAGAGCTAGACGAATACTGGCAGGGCAGTCCTGACTGTTCAGAATTGACCGAATATCCCGATCGTTCGTTCTTGCAGTTCCAGGTGAGAGCCGCAGCCGTTCATATGAGATCCGCCAGTCCTCCACTCCAAGTCGCCGCAGTTCACCGTCGTCAAGTCCGTGAGGGAGAGCCTCCAGCCCGAATGCGACAGTCTCATCGGTGATTGTTGTTGTGAGCTGTGCGTATTGTTCGCGGAGTTCATTGACAGCTTCTGGTGGAAATGAATGGGAGAAATGGTTAAGAGCCCACCAGATTCTTCCCGGGCGAGTTGTCATTGGACTTGCTTTGACTGGTGCTGTCCTCAGTCGTCCATTTGTCTCCCGGATCTCACCGCGTTCCGTGACAATGCGGAGTTGATTTGTGATCGGGTCATGAGCAACGACAAGCGCTGTGGATCTCCTTAGCCGAGCGGCAACGTTATGCACCTCGCCCAATTGCCCAGGAGAGGGAACATTGAGCACGCGAGCATCAGAGACGGTTGAAACAATGGGGTTTGTAAGGGACTGCTCTCGTTGCTGGATAGTGGGCAGTTCGATTCTCGGCCGCCTTGCCGTCTGCGAATCCGGCGATCGCTGCGAAGCCACTTGGGGAGTGCGAGCATCAGGATGTGGCGTTGGATTTGAACTACTCGAATCGGTGATCGCCGTCGTCACTGCTTGGGAATCAATGATGGTGGAACCGTCCCCATTGGAGACATGCTGGGTCCACTGCTGTCCATCCCAATACCGAAGTCGAAATCGACTAGTTGGATCAGTCGCCCATCGCGCTGGATTATTCATCGTCTATGTGCCCCAAAAGCAGAGAGTCTTTGAGGACGACAATAGAAGAAAAACGCGTGCCCACAATCAGTGGCTTATCGACTGAGAGAGTTGGGCCCTTTCACCAACTGGTCGCCGGGGCGAGATTCACTCAACGGTGAACGTCGCCTGCGTCGGTGACGTCGAGCAGCAGTTCGTGTTCGTGTAATTGCCGAATACATCAACGCCATACGGCACGACCGTGTACTCGCCACCCTGAACCACATCAGGAATGGTGCATGTGTAGGACCACACACCATCGGACGCGTCCCCCGAGATCAACTCGGTCTGCTGGCCGCAAATGTCGCGTTGAGCACCACCGAGTTCAAAGGTGAACCCAACCTCGGCCACTCCAGCATCGTCGGTTGCTCGAATATTGATGACCAACTGATCGCCGGGTCCAACTGACGACGGTGACACCGTTACTGATGGGAACGCTGGACCGGTGTTGTCGTCGCTACCGCCCGTCACCGTGAGTGTCGCTCTGGTCGGCGACGTGGAGCAGCAATTCGTGTTTGTGTTGTTGCCGACGGCATCCACTCCATACGGAATGACGGTGTAGGTGCCGTTTTGAACGAGGGCGGGAATCGTGCAGACATATGCCCACACGCCGTTGAACTCGTCTCCTGACACGAGTTCGGCGCTCTGGCCACAAATATCTCGCTGTGCGCCGTCGAGGTCGAAGTAAAAGCCCGCCTGCGACACCCCGGACTCATCGCCGGCAGCAATTTCAATTGTGACCTGATCGCCAGGCGTTGCCGTTGATGGGCTCACCGTCACCGCTGGGAACGTCGGTCCGTCGCTGTCGTCGCTGCCACCAGTGACGGTGAACGATCCACGGGTTGGCGAGGTTGAGCAGCAGTTCGTGTTGGTGTAGTTCCCGACACCGTCAAGGCCATAGGGAACGACGACGTACGTGCCACTCTGAGCGGTGTCGGGAATCGTGCATGTGTACGACCACTCACCGTCAAGCACTGTCCCGGATGACAACTCAAGTTGCTGGCCACAGATATCCCGTTGGACATCGTTGAGTTCTGTGGTGAACCCCGCCTGATCAACGTCAGTGGGATCGATTGCTCTCACCGTGATCACAATCTGCTCACCGATCGCAGCAGATGTCGGTGACACCGTCACCGAAGGAAATTCGGGACCATCGCGATCAACACTCACCGGGGTCCGATACTCAAGTTCAACTTGATCCGGATCAAGGCCAACAACGACGATCTCATGATCACCCGGTTGAGTATCAGCAGGAATCGTCACCGTTGACTCGATCTCACCATCGGTGTCAGCAACCTCCTCATCGAGCAGGACGGGATCCGAATGCAACTCGACCCTCACGTCGCTCTCAGGGTCGAACCCACGAGCCCTCACCGTGATCGACCCACCCGGTTTCACCGCCCGCGCCGACAGCGATGACCCCGAGGAGAAGTAGCCGAAGATGTCGATGAGGAGGTGGGTTTGTCCGGTGACGGCGATGCAGATGGTGCCGGTTTGTGACAGTGGGGTGATGACGCTGTTTGGGATGGTTTGGTTGGTGGTGAAGTTGATGTTGCTGGTGCCGGGGTTGGTGCCACACGGGTAGACGGTGAGGTAGCCGCCGGTGTCGGTGGTGGTGGTTCCGGTGACGGTGACGTTGAGGGCGACGGCGGTGATGCCGGTTGCGGGGAGGTTGAGGTCGCGGCCTTGCCAGGTGGTGGCGCCGGGAATGGTGATTTCGAGTGGGGTGCCGCTGCCGTCGAGTTCGCCGATGCGGGTCGGGTTCGTACCTTGCCGGGTGTCGCTGCTGCGACCCGGGTCAATCTGGGTGAAACCACCGTTGGTGGCAAGCGACTGAACAAGCGATTGGGGTGCCTCAGAATTTGCCTGCCCGGCGTGAGCAGATGGGGTTATCCCAACTATGCCTGAAGCGATCAACCCCAGCACACCAACCAACCAGCGACGCATAGGTCGAAAGTACCGTTGCCGTCTCTGCGCGTTCGGCCGTAAGTGGGCTCGACTCGGAGATCGGTACTTATGTCCTTGATTCTCCATCAGTGGGCGAGATGCGTGGGTCTGGACTCTCTCAAGGCCCGTCCTAGCGGAGACCTACACTCGTCGTTCTGAGCATCGTGAGCAATCCGTCTGCAACAGAAGCGTTCTCTCGCAGGGTCGTCCGGGCCGCGGGGCTCGGCGTCGTCATCCCTCT
>JBDQKN010000059.1:0-10188 GCA_040263235.1 Ilumatobacteraceae bacterium | reverse complement strand
TGCTCGAAGCTCGAATCGGACTCGGGCCCGCCCGGGAGCAGGCTCTTCGGGACTCGATCCCTGGCTATCTGACGCAAGCGGTGCGCGAACACGATGTCGATCTGGTGGCGACTCCGTCGATCGAGATCACCGGAGGGCACGAATCGGGAGTTGTCGAATTCGAGGCCGAGTGTGAAGTGCGTCCCGAGATCACGGTTCCGGGTTACGGCGGACTTCGGGTCGAACTCGAGTCACCGGTTGTCGACGACGCCGATCTTGACGAAGCAACCGAGACTCAGCGGCGAGGTCACGGCTCTCTGGTTGACGTCGAGCGCGGTGTAGTCGAGGGCGACTTCGTCACCCTTGACCTCGCCGCCACCCGTGACGGCGAGGAACTGGCGGGCCTCAACGTTGAGGATTGGTCGTATGAGGTTGGCAAGGGTTGGGTGACCGACGACTTCGACGAGCATCTCGTTGGGGCGACGGCCGGCTCGGAGCTCACGTTCACTTCCGTTCCAAAGGGCACCGAGGAACCGGCCGACTTCACCGTTCGTGTTGCCGCCGTAAAAGAGATGGCGCTGCCCGAACTCAACGACGAGTGGGTGGCGGACAACATCGGTGAGTTCGAGACCGTGGCCGAATGGCGAGAGTCGATCCGTGAACGTCTATCGGAAGATCGGCTGAACGCCATCCGCCAGACTCTGGTTCAGAAGGTGACTGACGCCCTGGTGGAACTCGTTGAGATAGAAGCTCCGCCGACGATGGTTGAACAGGAATTGCAAGGTCGCCTTCAGAACCTGGCTCGACAGTTCCAGGCGCAGGGCATTGATCTTTCTGCGTGGCTTTCGGCCACCGGGCAGTCCACCGAGGACCTCATCGGGAATATGCGCGAGCAGGCCGACGTGGCGGTACGGGCCGACCTGGCGCTTCGGGCAGTCGCCGTAGCAGAGTCGATCGCAGCCGACGGCGACGATCTCGAAATGGAATATCAGCGGATGGCGCTTCAATTCGGCGACAAAGCCGACAACGTCCGCAAGGCCTACGAAGAGAACGATGCGGTGCCCGATCTGGTCGCATCGATCCGCAAGTCGAAGGCTCTCGACTGGCTTCTGCACAATGTCGAGTACGTCGACGGCAACGGAACGAAGCTCGACACTGAATTCGTTCTTGGCCACAACCACGATGATGATCATGATGAGGACGCCGAAGGAGAGGAAGCCTGATGGAGCTAGATGCGGTCAATTACCTCGTTCCCAACGTTGTCGAGCAGACAAGTCGTGGGGAGCGCGCCTACGACCTGTACAGCCGTCTGCTCAAAGACAACATCATCTTCTTGCAGACACCGGTTGACGATCAGATCGCCTCACTGATCTGTGCGCAGTTGATCCACCTCGAGTCGGAAAACCCCGACAAGGACATCAACATCTACATCAACTCGCCCGGCGGAGATATCACCTCGCTCTTCGCGATCTACGACACCATGCAGTTCATCCGGAATGACATTGCGACGATCTGTCTCGGGCAGGCAGCTTCTGCTGCCGCAGTGCTGCTTGCGGCAGGCACGAAGGGCAAGCGACTTGCCTTGCCGCATAGCCGTGTCCTCCTCCACCAGCCCTTCGGGCAGGTCGGATACGGACAGGTGACCGATCTCGAACTGGCAGCCAAAGAGATCCTCAGGATGCGCGACATTCTCGAAGAGATCCTGTCCGAGCACACCGGGCAACCACGTGAGCGGATCCATGCTGACACCGACCGCGATTACGTGATGGAAGCATCTGAGGCCCTCGAATATGGCATCATCGACCAAGTGATTTCGTCTCGGTCGGTTGTCGACCGAGGCGGGGCCATCCGCTGAGGGAAATCTCGGCGCCAGATCAGGCGAACGGGGAGGTGAGCACGTGGCGAAATTTGGGGAGACCGGGGAGCTACTGAAGTGCTCGTTTTGCGGCAAGTCGCAGAAGCAGGTCAAGAAACTTATCGCTGGGCCCGGCGTATACATATGCGACGAATGCATCGATCTCTGCAACGAGATCATCGAAGAGGAGCTGACCGAATCTTCGGAAGTTTCCTTTGAGCACCTCCCTAGCCCACGAGAGATCTCGGCATTCCTCGACGAGTACGTCGTAGGGCAAGACCATGCCAAGCGGATTCTCTCCGTTGCGGTCTACAACCACTATCGCCGCGTCCAATATCAGCAGGCCGGTACCCTCGGCCGCCGCGACGAGGTTGAGCTCACGAAAGCGAATGTGCTCCTGCTCGGTCCGACGGGCTGCGGTAAGACGCACCTCGCTCAGACACTTGCGCGAATGCTGAACGTGCCGTTTGCTGTTGCTGACGCAACGGCGCTCACCGAGGCCGGCTACGTCGGAGAAGATGTCGAGAACATTCTGCTCAAGCTGATTCAGGCTGCTGATTTCGACACGAAGCGGGCTGAGACCGGAATCGTCTATATCGACGAGATCGACAAGGTTGCCCGCAAGAGCGAGAACCCGTCGATCACTCGTGACGTGTCGGGCGAAGGCGTTCAGCAAGCGTTGCTGAAGATCCTCGAAGGCACTCAGGCATCGGTTCCACCACAAGGTGGCAGGAAGCACCCCCACCAAGAGTTCATCCAGATTGACACGACGAACGTCCTATTCATTCTTGGCGGTGCGTTTGCGGGCCTCGAACAGATCATCGAGCGTCGAGTGGGCGAACAGGGGGTTGGATTCCACGGCACCGTCCGGTCGCGGTCTGAGCGAGACCCCGGTGACCTCTTCACGCAGGTGCTCCCGGAAGACCTCGTGAAATTCGGAATGATCCCGGAATTCATCGGTCGTCTGCCGATGGTGGGCGTTGTCCGAAGTCTCGATCGCGACGCCCTGATGGCAATTCTTACCGAGCCGAAGAACGCTCTCGTCAAGCAGTACTCGAAGATGTTCGACTTCGAGGATGTCGAACTTGAGTTCACCGATGACGGTCTTGATGCCATCGCTGAACAGGCACTTCAGCGGGGAACCGGCGCTCGGGGATTGCGGGCAATCATGGAAGAAGTCCTGCTGAACCCAATGTTTGAGATACCTGGGACCGAGGACGTGGGCCGAGTGGTGATCGATGGCGAGACCGTGCGGAACCGGGTCAGCCCAACGCTTGTTCCTCGCAAGCCGGCCGGCCGCCAGCGCCGCGCGGCTAGCTGAACCGGCCGTATTCCATGGCTCTAGCCGACGCCCTCAGATACCTCGACGAACACACTTCATACGACCGAACTGGTCGAATCGAGTCGCCGTCGTTGGAACGGATTTCCGCGTTGTGCGCAGCAATGGGAGACCCACAGCACTGTGCCCCGGTGATCCACGTTACGGGTACGAACGGCAAGGGTTCCACGGTCCAGATGATCACCCGATTGCTTATGTCTGCTGGCTTGACAGTCGGGACGTATACGAGCCCGCACCTGGAACGGCTCAACGAGAGGATTCGTCGCGATAACGAACCGATTGATGATGAAGATCTCGCCGAGCAGATTGCGGCGATCGCTGATCTTGAGATGCTGACAGGGGTGAGACCTAGTTTCTTTGAGGCGCTCACCGCCGCAGCATTTCGGTGGTTCGCCGATGTGGCCGTTGACGTGATGGTTATCGAGGTTGGGCTTCTCGGTAGATGGGATGCGACGAACGTCGTCGACGCTCAAGTGTCGGTGATCACGAATATCGGTCTCGACCACACCGAATTCGCCGGTCCAACGGTTGCTGACATCGCTCGGGAGAAGGCAGGAATCATCTGCCCCGGTGGAGCGGTCGTGGTAGGGGAGACCGATAGCGAACTGCTCTCGATTTTCGCGGCGGAGCCGCATGCTTCGATGCTCATCAGGGATGTCGACTTCGGTTCGGGCGAGAATGTTCTTGCAGTTGGAGGTCGTTTGGTCGACCTCAGGACCCCCACAACGGTGTATCCGGAGATTCACATTCCGCTCCACGGCGCGCATCAGGGCGATAACGCTTCAGTCGCCCTCACCGCTGTTGAGGCCTTTTTCGCTGCTCCGTTGAGCGAGGAAATCGTTCGCGAGGGTTTTGCCACCGTCGAGGTCCCGGGCCGATTCGAGGTAGTGGGAGTTCAACCATTGGTGATCGTCGACGGAGCACATAATCCGCCTGGGGCGGACACGTGCGCTGGGGTGTTTTTCGACGACTTCAACCCCGAGGCACGGCGAATCTTGGTCATCGGAACCCTTCGGAGCCCCGAGGAGATGGTTGCGGCCGTTCGGGCCGAGGATTTCGATCTGGTTGTGGCTTGTACCGCCCCCACACCACGTGGAGTCCCGGCCGTTGAGGTTGGTGCCGCTGCACAGGCGGCAGGATGCGCTGAGGTGCTGGTCATCGACGACCCAGTCGATGCAGTTCGCGCCGCTCTTCGTGCCGCTGACCACGATGATGCAGTTCTCGTCACGGGTTCGATCTACGTGGTCGGTGGGGTGCGGCCCTACCTGAAACGTGTGCAGGGTCGATGACCGATAACGTCACGGGCATGTCCGATCGCACGTTGGTCCTGTTGAAGCCAGATGCCGTTGAGCGCAAGCTCGTCGGGGAGATCTTGTCCCGATTTGAGGCGAAGAATCTGAGCATTGCAGCGATGGAGCTCCGCACCCTTGATGCGGCAACCCTTGAGCGTCACTACGCCGAGCATGTCGGGAAGCCGTTCTACGCTGATCTGGTGTCGTTCATGGGTCGCGGTCCGGTCGTGGCGCTGGCAGTAGAAGGCCCGGAGGACACCTGGGAGGTTGTGCGCTCGATGATGGGGGCCACCAATCCTCGTTCGGCTGCTCCGGGAACCATCCGTGGTGATCTTGGAATCTTGTTCACCGAGAACTTGGTTCACGGAAGCGACTCAGCCGAGAGCGCAGCGCGTGAGATCGGGATCTTCTTCCCCGAACTGTAATATTCGGATCCACCTCGCTCCTCTGGGGAGCTGAGCCACCGGGAAGGAGGTCGGCATGCGTAGCAATCCACTCGGCCTCGGGCGCGATCTCGCGATCGACCTCGGTACCGCCAACACACTCATCTACGCCCGCGGTTATGGGGTTGTGCTCGACGAGCCGTCTGTTGTTGCCATCAACGTGAACGACGGGCGCCCGGTTGCCGTTGGACACGAGGCAAAGCGGATGATGGGCCGCACGCCCAACAACATCAAGGTCATTCGACCATTGAAAGATGGTGTCATCGCCGACTTCGAGGTCTGCGAGAAGATGCTCCGATACTTCATTCAGCAGGTACACGCATCGAAGTGGTCAAAGCCTCGGATGATTATCTGTGTCCCCTCCGGAATCACTGGGGTCGAACAGCGCGCTGTGCAGGACGCCGCCGAGTATGCGGGTGCCCGCCGCCCAGTTCACATCATCGAGGAGCCAATGGCCGCTGCCATCGGGGCGGATCTCCCCGTTGGTGAGGCTGCCGGAAACATGATCGTCGATATCGGTGGTGGCACGACCGAGGTGGCCGTCATCTCGCTAGGTGGCATCGTCACCGCCCAATCTGTGCGGGTTGCTGGCGATGAACTCGACGATGCTGTTTTGCAATACGTCAAGAAGGAGTTCTCGCTCGCTATCGGTGACCGGACGGCGGAGGAGATCAAACGTGAGATGGGCTCAGCGTGGCCTCTTGAAGAGGAACTCACTGCTGACATCCGGGGGCGAGATCTCATCAGCGGACTTCCACGGACCATTCAGCTCACCACTGAGCACGTCCGCGAAGCCTTAGCGGAGCCGGTGAGCGCGATTGTCGATGCAGTGAAAACGGCGCTCGACCGAACCCCTCCCGAACTCGCTGCCGACATCATGGAAACCGGGATCATGGTGACTGGCGGTGGGGCTTTGCTTCGGGGTTTGCCCGAACGCCTGGCGCACGAGACTGGTATGCCGATCAGGATCGCTGACGAACCGCTCTACAGCGTTGCAATCGGCTCCGGTCGCGCGTTGGAGAACATCGACGCGATGCGCGGACTGATGTCCCTCGGTGGGGACATCTGACGCCGGGGAGTCCCGTGGCATCGTTCTCTCCCGGCCGACGTCGGGTCATCGCCGCACTTGCCCTCACCTCGATATTGCTGCTCACCCTCGACCTTCGGGGGAATCAGGTCTTCAACTCGATCAGATCAGCATTCTCGGTGGTGGTTTCGCCCTTCGATCGCGCTGCCGAGGTGGTGTCAGCCCCGGTGGTTCGGTTGTGGCGCGCCTACGACGACTACGACCGGATACTCGAGGAGAATCGGGTATTGAGAGCGCAGGTCGATGCCCAACGGTCGGCCGAGATCGCAGCGCAGAACGCAATCATCGAGAATCAGGATCTCCTGGCACTGGAGGGACTTGAAAGTTTGGCGTCCTACGACTCGGTAACAGCACGGCTCATCGGGCAGTCGCCAGGGAACTTCGACCAGCAGGTGGAGATTGACCGCGGTGCAGTGCATGGAATCAGGGTTGGAATGGCGGCACTCAATGAAGCTGGGCTCGTAGGGAAGGTCACGAGCGTTCTCCCACAGTCGTCGGTGATCATGCTTCTGACCGACCCGTCGTATGCAGTTCCCGTGAAGATTCTCGCGACGCAGGATCCAGTTCCGGTACCAGCCACCGCCTCGACGACATCGACAACCACGACATCGCCGGATCCCACTGCGACGGGGGCGACTGCTGCAGCAGACACCGCTCAAGAGTCGACCAGCACGTCCACGACGACACTTCCAGAGGTGGTGCGCGAGACTGGCGTTCTGCGGGGGCAGGGTGACATCAGATTGCCGCGGGTGTCGTTCATTGCGTCGAACTCGTCCTTTGGCCGAATCGAGGTCGGTGACACCGTGTTCACATCGGGTGGAAGCACCTCACTCGCTCCTCCGAACATTCCTGTTGGTCGGGTCGCGAATGTGATCACACGCGCTGGAACCGCCGGCCAGGAACTAGAGATCGAGCCGAGCGCCGACCTCGATCGTCTTCAATTTGTTCGAGTTGTTCTGTACCTCCCATCGAGTGAGATTGCCGGTTGATGGGAGGCCTGCTCGGTTCATGGTTGCCCCGGGTCGTACTGATCGGGCTGATTCTTGTTGCTGTCCAGACCACGGTCGCTCCAGAACTGCAAGCGTTCGGTGTGGTGGTGCAGGTTGTCCTTGCTTTTGCTGCTGCATCTGGAGCGGCGAGCGGACCGGTCGAAGGTGCCATGGCTGGTTTCGTTCTCGGCGTGATGTACGACCTCGGCACGGGAACGCCTCTCGGAGCAACAGCACTCACTATGACCCTGGCTGGGTACTCGGCAGGGTGGGGACGGCAGTACCGAATCGAGCCGACGTGGTGGATACTTGCGGCGATGACAATGACGGGAGCAGCCTTGGGCGAAGCCGCCGTGCCATTTGTTCGGGTGTTGATCGGCGAGACAGATGTGCTGGGCACCCGGATGTTCCTTGTCGTGCCGGTCGTGGCCGTTGCTGCGGGAATCATTTCGCCGCTATTTGTACCGGTGGCCCGCTGGGCGTTGAGGGTTCGTCCAACCGAGTTGAGGTTGCCGGCTGATGCCTGAACACCAGATGTGCACGCGAGACTCTCACTATGGCCGGTGACCGACGAGCAGTCAGACTGGGCGTTCTGGCGACCGTCGCCGTCATTTTGGTGGGTGTACTGGGCGTTCGTCTGTGGTTTCTCCAGACCGTGCGTGCCGAGGAGTTACAGGCTCGTGTCGATCGTTCCCGTACGCGGGTGATCCAGCTTGCGCCGGAGCGAGGCAGGATATTTGACGCCGATGGTCGAATCCTTGCCGACAACGAGCGAATCCTCACCGTCGCTATCGACTGGCGATCGATCGAGCGTTCGACCGACCGAGCGGAGATCTTTTCTAGGTTGGCCGAATGGCTCGACACGCCCGCATCAGAAATGGAAGACCGTTACGACTCGGGCTACTACTCGCCGTTCCTGCCCCTTCCATTGGCGGAGGACGTCGATGAGCCCACCGCCATTGCGATACTCGAGCGAGTCGAGGACATGCCTGGAGTGGAGGTCATCAACGACTGGAAGCGGGTCTACCCCTACGCCCCACACGCTGCTCACGTAGTCGGCTACATGGGGGCGATCACTGCGGAACAACTTGAGGACTATCTCGTTCAGGGGTATCTCAGGAACGAACGTGTCGGTCAATTCGGCGTCGAACGATCGATGGAGGCTGACCTGCATGGGGTGTGGGGCTATCAGGTTCTCGAGGTGGACGCGAGCAACCGGCCGGTTCGTGTGGTTGAGGAGGTTCCACCGATCAACGGCTATGACGTTCAGTTGACCTTGGACCTAGACGTTCAGGTCTACGTCGAGCAGGCCCTGGAGACATCACTGCGTTCTCGCCGCAGTGTGTACGCGTCGAACCCACTCGTTCGCCAGCCAGATGGCACCTACGGACCGCTCGACCCGACCCAGCCCGACGCGGTGCCTTACAAGTCGCCGGCAGGCTCAGCAATTGTCAAGCGGTTCGATACCGGCGAGGTGATCGCCATGGCGAGTTACCCGACATTTGACAATCGCTGGTTTGAGGCGGGAATCTCCGGGGCCAAATTCAGAGAGATCTTCCCGTCGACCAAGCCCGATGGATCTCCGATTGACCCCGATGAGTCGATCCTCGTCAACCGGGCGGTCCAGGGCAGATACAACCTCGGGTCGACATTCAAACCGTTTACTGCCTACGCGGCGCTCCACACCGGGCTCATCACCCCCGAGGAGGTGTACGTCGATACCGGCACCTACGAACTGTCAAGCGTGAATCAGGATCGGTGTGCCCGGGGGCTCATCCGTTGTGTGTTCAAGAACGCGCTCTGTGGCACTGGCGCCCCCTGTGTTTACGGACCGGTCGACGTCGAGGACGCGTTGGCGGTTTCATCCGACGCGTTCTTCTATCGAATTGGTGAGTACATCTTGGTGGCGAACGATGGAGAACCGGTGTTCCAATCGGAGATCCGCGAATTCGGGTTTGGTTCAGACACCGGTATTGAACTCCCATACGAATACGACGGAACGGTTCCCGATAAGGAACTCAAGCGAATTTATGCTGAGCGAGGCGTCATCACCGAGGATGAGGGCCGAGGTTTCTATGTCGGCGACAGCATTCAGATGGCAATTGGTCAGGGTCTCCTGTCTGCGACCCCCATCCAACTCAACCAGGGCTACGCCACGCTGGCCAATGGGGGAGTGGTTGTGCAGCCGACATTGATTGCGGCGATCTGGGAGCCGGGGACCCCCGACGGTGCCCCGGGGTACGCAGACATCAGGAGCGGCACGGTGCACGACCCGCATGAGGTCCCGATCATCGTTCGAGACCTTGAGATGGACGCTGAGTACCTTGACCCGATCCTCGCTGGTCTCACCCGAGTGGTGACGACGGGCGCAGGTGTGCCCGGTACTGATATCGCGTATCACTCCACCACGGGCGAGAAGTTGTTCTACGACTACCCCGAGGACGCGATACCGGTCGCAGGCAAGACGGGCACTGCTCAAGGAGCGGGGAACTATCCCTGGAATGACTCATCAGCATTTACCGCCTTCTCGATTGACTCGGCTGATCCCTATGTGGTCACGGCGTACCTCGAGAAGGCCGGATATGGCTCTCAGGCAGCTGCTCCGGTGGTGAAGTGCACCTTCCTGATGTTGTCCGGCATGGTTCGCACTGACCCGATTCGCATATCGGAACCGCTCGATGTTTCAGCCACGGTCGCGGCACCGGCACAGTTGCTCGATGATGTGTCGTGCTTCAATCGTCGAGGGGGCGCCAGCATCGGAGTGATCGAGTGATGGGGGACTACCGCTCGTGTCGCTGACCTTCATGACGCGGCGTCCTGACAGCGGCCTCGGCAACATCCGGCGCTCTCCGGGCGATCCAAGCCGGAATATCGATTGGGTCTTGATGACCGTTCAATGGCTGTTGATCGCGATTGGTTGCTTTGTCGTGTTCTCGGCCTCGCGAACCCGAATCGTTGGTGACCAATACGCCTTCGTGAATCGTCAGGTGGTCTTCGCGATCGTTGGTGCCGTGGTCATGTCCATCGTGATGTCACTCGATTATGAGGCGATGAAGGACCGGGCGGCGACTCTCTATGGCGTGACCGTGTCACTTCTGCTGCTGTTGCTGTTGATCGGCTTTGCTCGAGGTGAGGATCGAATCTCTTTTGACCTCGGGCCGTTGAATATCCCGCCGGCAGAACTGGCAAAGTTCGCAACGATGT
>JBDQKN010000058.1:0-10405 GCA_040263235.1 Ilumatobacteraceae bacterium | reverse complement strand
TCCCAACTCGCGCGCGAGATCATCGAGCGATGTCAGACTCGTCACCGGGTGACGTTCGAGCCCCGATGCGGGATACCACTCGCCGCTCAGGAGCGGATCGCCGCCGCCGACGAGCACGATGTCCCCGCCGATCACCCCTCCGGCGGGGTCCGGGCCGACCACGGACGTCGTGAACCGGTAATCGGGGCCAAGCACCTCGATCGCTGCAGCAGCCACGAGAACCTTCACGGTGCTCGCCGGAATCGCAGAGATATCACGACCGAGATCAAGTGAGACCCCGTCTACAGTGACCGCGAAACACGATGACGGTTCCATCGCAGACAACACCGGTCCAAGCCCAGAAATAAGACTTGACCGATTCACGCGGCCCGATATCTCAGCAGCGGAGCGTCGAATGCTCAACAAGGGTCGACCACCCCCGACGGCTTGAGTTGCGTCCGCTGCAGGGCCGAACGTGGCCCCAATCTCTTGATTAGACGGGTCACCACCGCTCAAGGTTCGTTGAAGCGACCAGAGCAGCAGCGCAGGGCAAAGAGCAATCAGAACCAGAACGAGAACGGGTCTCGAGGATGGACGACGCTCACTCACCCCCCACGACGCTCACGATGTTGTGAGTACCGGAGCATGTGTCCAAGTGCGACAACCGCCCGGTCTCCAGTCGGATAGCAGAGCCGGCCACTTTCCCGAACCGCTGCTGGGCCCGCGTTGCCGGGGTCGGCGACGGCGAGTTCCGTCGCAACCAGAATCGGCTTGCCGGTCTCAACGCTCAACTCAGCCGCAGCCTCAGCGAACCGTCGATCTTGGCGCTCGTGGTACTCCACGATCCGATCCAGACCGTCGCTGGGATGGAACGGGCCTTCGCGCATCATCCGGGCCTGATTCGACTGAATTCCGAGTCCTAGATAAATCACCGAATGCACCAGCGGATGTCGGGCGATCAGGCCCATAACCTCTGGAATCGTGTCACGGGTCTCCCCACCGGCGCAGTCGACTGGATTGTTTCTACTCCATCGCGGTGGCAGTAGCCCGTCGATCTGAGCGAGCAGATCAGCAGGCAACTCGAGGAGTTTCAGATCGGGATCGCGCGTTACAGCATCGGAGGTCACTACTCCCCAGCCACCTGCCGTAGTCAAGATGACCGTATTCGGCCCCGCCGGTAGCGGCTGAGTTGCGAATGTCGCAGCAGCATCGAATGCCTCCTCAACCGATTGCACACGCGTGACTCCAGCGGAACGACAGCAGCCATCGAAGATCCTGTCGTCGGCCGCCAGGGCGCCGGTGTGGCTGGCCGCGGCTCGAGCACCACCCGAAGTTGATCCGCCCTTCAACAACACCAGCGGCTTGCGCTCCGCCACCGACGTCAACCGGTTCATGAGTGCGCGTCCGTCGGTAATACCTTCGAGGTAGGCCAGTGATACCGCTGTGGCCGGATCGTCACTGTAGAAGTCCAGATAGTCAGCAACTCCAACGGCGGCTGCGTTGCCTGCCGACACTGCCCGTGAGATTCCGACCCCGGTCGATCGAGACAGGTTCAGGAAACTGGACACGAAGTTGCCAGACTGGCTCGCGACCCCGATACCCCCTGCGGGAGGGAATGGCGCAACTATCTGAGCGCACAACATCGCTGGGGTCGACACCACTCCTTGACCGTTGGGTCCAGCGAGGAGCACGCCGAGTTCGTCAGCCAATGCGATCAAGGCTCGCTCTGCGGCTCGTCCCTCTTCCCCCGCCTCGCCGTATCCGGCCGAGGTCAGAAAAGCAGCTTTGATCCCACGTGAGGCCGCTGCTCTCAGCAGGTCTGGGTTAGCGGAAGCAGGGGTACAGACGAAGACCAGATCGGCAACCCCGCCCTCGATCTCGGCGATGTCGCTCACCGTTCGTATCCCGAGGACCTCCTCGCCAGACCGATTAGTGGCGAAGACCACTCCCTCGTAGCCAGATGAGAGAATGTTGTGCAACGCAACGAACCCAAACTTTCCGGGGTGGGTCGAGGCACCGGTGACGACGACTCCGCGCGGTTCGAACAGCGCGAGGAACTGCTCGCGAGTAGGACTCGGCCGCTCCGCAGATGCTCCTGGGTGCTCAGGCGTTGCCGACTCGGTCACTTCAACTAACGCGTCCACGGCAACCGGCGTTCCGTCGGCCGCAATAATTAGAGGGTTGACATCAACGCTCAGGACCTCGGGATGCTCCGTGGCCAACCGGCCAAGCCCAACGAGTAGATCGATGAGAACATCACGATCTACGGCCTGTTCGCCACGGAACGGCCCGAATATCTCCTGCATCCGAAGCGACTCGATGAGTTCTGAGGCGGTTACGGCGTCGAGCGGAGCCGGCCGGAACGCCACATCTGCAATGGCTTCGGCAAGGACTCCGCCGACCCCGAGCATGACCATGGGGCCAAACTGAGCGTCACGAATCAGGCCGACGATCAGTTCTCGGGTCCCTCGTACCATTGGCGCAACCAGCAAATTGACCGGCCCATCCGAGGGGAGGGCACGATCGAGCAAATCGCGAGCAGCTTGTTCAACCGCAGGCCCGTCGCCCAGCCCTAGCCGCACAAGGCCTCGCTCGGTCTTGTGTGCAATGCCCACACCATTGAGCTTCACGGCCACCGGGAAACCAAGCTGGCTAGCTGCCTCAGCACATGCCCCAGGGTCGGCCACAACTCTCTCTTGGGCCAGAGGAACTCCGTAGTCGCTCACGAGCCGCTTCGAGTCCGACTCAGCGAGTGTGCGGGAAGGTGAACGGTCGACGTCAGAGGGGTTCATACGCTGCCCACGCTAGCCATCCGGACCACCACGGCTCTGGCAGCCCAGCGGTGGCTATGACCACTCATGCTGGCTCTGCTCCATCGGAATCAGACCGCTCACGCGCCACGGGACGCCTGACCGGATTCGTCCGGTTCGGCGCCCCGTGGTGACGCGAAAAACTCAGCTTGGGGAATACACGCCCATCTGCTGGCCCTTGTCGGTCTGCCAGAAGATCGCGGCAATCTCGTCGATATATGCAACGAGTTGCTCACCAACTGCCGGATCCATCGACTTCTTTGCCTCGCCAGCCTGGTGGACGGCCTTCCAGAAAAGATCGAGCAGATTCGGGAACTGTTCGAAATGGGCAGGCGCGAAGAAGTCTGCCAAGAGAAACATGAGGTGATGCTTGCACTCCTCGGCACGCTGCTCCTTGATGAAGACACAGCGATCACGGAATACGGCGTCATCTGAGTCGTGGTACTTCTGGGCGGTCTTGACCACCGAGAGCGCTTCGATCTTGGCCTGCGCTGGGTCGTAGACCCCGCAATAGAGATCACAGTGCGCATGGGCTTCAGTGGCGGATGAGAAGAGGCGTCCGAGCATGTTCGGCTCCTTGGGAGGTGTCCGGTTTCGATGGTGCCGATCGGCACCCTGACCCTAGGAACACTACTCTGTCGCTGGTGTCCACGCACGGCCCTGCGTCACGACGTCCGATGCGAAGGTTCATCGTTCGGGATCGGTCGATGACTCCCCGACTCATCCCGGGCCAGGGCATCCTCACGGTGAGGTTCAGGTGGCGTCGCCGTGGTCAGATCCGAGTGGTCAAACATCCCGCTGATAGTTCGATGTGGATTGTCAAACGGCTCAGCCATCGGCTTCCCGATGGCCGCTGGCACCTCGTGGCAGATAACGCCGAGGATGGAAGCGGCTCCGAACGATTCGGCCCGGTTGATCTCGCCGACTCGTGGCTGGTGATTGCCTCGGTGCCGCTCCGCCTCATGTGATGCAGGGCGCAGCGGTACTCTCCAACTCATGCAGATTGTCGCCGCACTCTTCGTCGAGAACTTCGAGATGCGTCAGGCCCCGGGACCGTCGGCGCGACTTGACCTCACCGGGGCGATGTTCTCGATGGCCTCAGAATCCCCGACACCAACCGTGGCATCACCTCACCTAGTGGCAGTGATCCACTGCCCGACAGAGGGTTCAGGATCGGGAGTGTTTGAGGTTGTGTTTCGGCAGGATCGAGACCCCGAGGGACTTGACACCACCGAACCAGTCGCTCGCAATGTGAGTCCTTTCACGGTGGAGCCCGGCAAGTTCACCTATCGATTGGTTCGCGCCGAGCTGCCATTCGATGAATTTGGCACGCTCTACGCTCACTGCAGAGTTGACCGAGGCCCCTGGACCATCGTGCCGTTCACCCTCCTCCCTCCGGTCGACTGATGCAGTCCCATCCGGTGAACCGCCGGGCGTTACAGTCGGGCAAGTGTTGACCTCTCCCCGCCTCAATCTCGACCAGGACACCCTCGCCGTCTCCGTGATCCGTGGGCTTGCAATGGATGCCCCTCTTGCGGCAAAGAGCGGTCACCAGGGCACCGCTATGGCATTGGCACCGTTGGCCCATGTGCTCTATTCGAGAGTCATGCGCTTCGATCCGGCAGATCCGTCATGGCCTGATCGTGATCGCTTCATCTTGTCGGCCGGACACGCGTCAATCCTGCAGTATGCGCTCCTGCATCTCAGCGGATTTGACCTCACCATCGATGATCTTCGTTCGTTCCGTCAATGGGGCTCACGAACTCCTGGCCACCCCGAAGTGGGTCATACGCCTGGTGTCGAAGTGACGACGGGTCCACTCGGACAAGGGTTCGCAAATGCAGTAGGAATGGCGATGGCCGAGCGGGTGCTCCGAGGCCGTTTCGGCGAATCGGCGATCAGCCACAACACCTGGGTAGTAGCCGGCGACGGCTGCCTCATGGAGGGTGTGAGCCATGAGGCAGCATCTTTAGCCGGCCACCTCGGCCTCGATCGGCTCGTCTGCATCTTCGACGACAATCGAATCACTATCGACGGCTCAACCGACCTGACCTGCAGCGACGATGTCGCTGGACGCTTTCGATCGTACGGTTGGACCGTCACGGAGCTCGGTGAGATCGGCGACGATCTTGATGCGCTCGAGATAGCGCTCCGCGAAGCAGCCGTCCCTGATGGCCACCCACGGCTTCTCATACTTCGGACCCATATTGGCACCCCCTCGCCCGACCACACCGACACCCACGCGGCTCACGGTCTGGCCTTCTCAGCCGAAGACGTGACTCGCACGAAGTCGGTGATGGGAATACCGGACGAACCATTCCATGTCCCGACGGAACTAGCCGAGGCATACCGATCCTGCGCTCTCGGTCGGGCTAGCTCCAGCCGGACATCTTGGGAGCAAGAGACGCAGCACCTCGCCTCCGACCCAGCATGGGTTGCCCTGCTCGCTGGCACCCCCACAATCGGAGACATAGACGGCCTACTGCCTCGGTGGGAAGTGGGGAGCTCCGTAGCGACGCGCAAGGCGATTCAAGCCGCTATTGACGCAACCAGTGACCGGGTGCCCGGATTGGTAGCTGGATCGGCTGATCTCACTGGCAACACTGGAACCAAGGTCGCATCGCTTGAGGCGCAGTCCCGATCTAACCCGGGTGGGCGTCAGATCTTTTACGGAATTCGTGAACACGCCATGGGCTCCACCATGGTGGGCATGGCACTCCACGGTGGGGTCACACCAGTTGGTGGAACCTTCTTCGTGTTCCTCGACTACATGCGGCCACCAGTTCGACTTGCAGCGCTATCCGGGGCACGGTGTGTGTTCGTTTTCACCCATGACTCGGTGGCAGTTGGCGAGGATGGTCCGACCCACCAACCAATCGAGCACTTGGCGACCCTTCGTGCCATCCCAGGCCTCCATGTTGTTAGACCCGCAGACGCGAATGAGACGGCAGCGGCTGGGGCTGATGCCCTCGCTTTCCCGGGGCCCACAGCGCTGGTTCGCAGCAGACAGGACATTCCGGTGCTGACCGATGGAACAGCCGTAGCCATCGGCGCAGGCATCGTCGACGACGACGGCTCAGATCCAGCTGTCATCCTTCTCGGCACTGGTGCGGAAGTCAGTGTGTGCGTTGAGGCGGCACGGGAACTTCGATCTCGCGGCGTTCCCACGCGTGTGGTGTCGGTGCCAAGTTGGGATCGACTTTCCCAACAAGATCAATCGACCATTGATGGCTTGCTCCCACCCGGAGTCCCCCGGCTTTCCGTCGAGGCTGCCAGCACATTCGGCTGGGAGAGATGGAGCGATTTCCAGATTGGAATCGACCGATTCGGGGCAAGTGCCCCGGGCGCAGAGGTACTCGATCGACTCGGGATCAGTCCCAGCGCAGTTGCCGAGGCCGCCCACTCGCTCATCAACGGATCGACAGCATGAGTCGGCTCCACGACCTTCATCGACTCGAGGGCCAGAGCATCTGGTTGGACAACCTCAGCCGACGCGACCTCCGCGTCGGATCCCTTACCGGGCGCATCGATCAAGGCGTGCGTGGCCTCACGTCGAATCCGACCATTTTCGCCAAGGCGATACAGGGATCCTCCGATTACGACGAGCAATTTCTGGACCTCATCGCCGAGGGGCATGACCCATTGGGTGCTTACTGGGAGTTGGTGATCAGCGATATCGCTACAGCCTGTGAGACGTTCGAGTCTCTCCACCGATCATCGGACGGAGTCGACGGATTCGTCTCGGTGGAGGTCGCCCCGAGTCTCGCCCGGGATACCGAGGGGACGATTGCGGCGGCCAGAGACCTCCATGAGCGACTCGGCCATAGCAATGCCATGATCAAAATTCCGGCGACAAAGGAGGGGCTGCCAGCAGTTCGGATGATGATCTCCGAGGGGCGAAGCGTCAACGTCACCCTCATCTTTGGCCTCGAGCGTTACGCCGAGGTGATCGATGCATACATCACCGGTCTTGAGGACCTTGCAACGGACCCTGCGGCTGACCTGTCCTCGGTCTCCTCCGTAGCCAGTTTCTTTATCAGCCGGGTCGATACCGAAGTGGATCGGCAACTGTCCGACCTCGGGGCGGAATCGTTGTGCGGAACCGCCGCTCTCGCTCAGGGCAGGCTCGCCTACGCGATGTTCACCGATCGTTTTGCCGGTCCGCGATGGGAACGATTGGCTGCACGCGGTGCCCGCCCACAACGTCCCCTCTGGGCATCGACCGGAACGAAGAACCCCAACTACTCCGACGTTGTCTATGTCGATGGCCTGATCGGCCCACTCACCGTCAACACCCTTCCCGAACCAACCCTGGATGCGTTCATCGACCATGGGGCGGTTGAGCGCACTGTAGACATCGACGGCGCCCGCGATCGCGACACTTGGGCCCACCTTGCCGCGGCTGGAATTGACATGGCACAAGTTGCCGAGGTCCTCGAACGCGAGGGGCTCGAGTCATTCTCTGCGAGCTTTGATGAGGTCATCGCTGCGTTGACGACGAAAGCCCACGATCTCAGAGACCGGTAGCCCAATGTCGTCGTCCGGAGACGCTCTCGATGGCCTTGTGGCTGATTTTCTTGCCCAAGTCGGAACGATCAACGTCGATTCTCGAGTCGCCCACACCTTGATCGTCGAGTCCCTCGGGCTCTTGGCAGACGAGCCGGCAAGCCTCGATCTGAAGATTGCCACTGCGGCACTTGCTGAAATGCGTGATGCCTTCGCCATGTTCCAGCCCTATCGCGAACGCCGAAAGGTAACGATCTTCGGGTCGGCACGTGCCCGGCCCGAGGAGCCCGTGTACGAACAGACTCGCCAGATGGCTGCTTCGTTGGCGCGTCGCGGTTGGATGGTCGTTACCGGTGCCGGACCCGGTCTCATGCAGGCGGGGATGGAGGGCGCAGGACGCGACATGAGTATCGGAGTGTCGATCCGACTGCCCTTCGAGACCTCTGCCAATCCGATCATCGCGGGCGATCCGAAGTACGTGAGCATGAAGTACTTCTTCACCAGAAAACTCATGCTCATCAAAGAATCTGCAGCCTTTGTCTGCCTTCCGGGTGGCTTCGGAACTCTCGACGAGACCTTCGAGCTCCTCACGTTGACTCAGACCGGAAAGGGTCAGCCGGTCCCCATTGTTCTCCTCGATCCACCAGGTGACCGGTACTGGGAGGCCGTCGATGACTTTGTGCGCGAGCAATTGGTCCCGCGCTCACTAGTTGGTGCGGAAGATGCCGACCTCTACCTCGTCACTGACTCCTGCGAGACCGCCGCCACCGAGATCGAACGCTTCTACTCAAACTTCGACAGCCTTCGCTTCGTCGGGGAGCGCCTGATCATCCGAGTACATCGTTTTCCGTCGCAGGCCGAACTCGAGATACTGAATAACGAGTTCAGCGACCTCGTACGAAGTGGCACCATCGAGCGCACTGAACCGATGCGAGTTGAGATTCGAGATAACGATCGACTCGAACTGTCCCGTCTCGTCTTGGACTTCGATCCTCGTCGAGCGGCGCTTCTACGACGATTCATCGACCGTCTTAACGACTTCTGATCACTCGCCCAACGTCTCGAGGATATGCCTCGCCTTCTCCACCGATCGACGTGCCTGCATCAATCGCTTGTCCACCTCTGGTCGACCGCCCCCGTGTGCGGCGGCGCTCCGCAAGGCGTCGAATGCCATGTCGTCAAGTGCCTCAACGATCACCCCCAATCGTTCAGCGAGCTCAACTGCCCGGTGACTGTCATCTGCTCTCACCATGATCTGAACCACTCCATCGTTCGATCGTAGGCTGAGGGTGTGACCTGCGCGATTCCCGAACCTGCCCATGAGCCTCCATCCACCTCGACCGAGATCAGCGAGAGTGTCAGGGAAATGCGACAGTCGTTTACGAACGGCGCGCTGTTAAGCCTCGACAATCGACGATCCGCGCTGACCCGCCTCGGCGCGGCCATCGAAGCAGAACGCGAAGCGCTAACCGAGGCCCTTGCTGAGGACCTCGGCAAGTCGGAGGTAGAGGCATGGACTACCGAATTGGGGTTCACACTTGGCCAAGTTCGTCATGCACTCGACAACCTTGGGAAGTGGAGTGCTGATCGTCGGGTTCGACTGAAGCTTCAGTTGCGCCCAGGCAGGGCGTTTCTGCGCCCCACTCCACTTGGCACGGTGTGTGTTATCGCGCCGTGGAACTATCCGGTCCAGTTGGTGCTCGCCCCCGTCGTCGCGGCACTTGCCGCAGGCAACACCGTTGTGGTCAAACCCTCAGAGCTCGCGCCCGCAACCGAACGGGTGTTATGCCGGCTGATCCGGACACACCTTTCAGATGTTGTCAGCGTCGTCACCGGAGGGGCCGAACAGACGGGTCTCTTGCTTCAAGAGCGGTTCGACCACATCTTCTATACCGGCAACGGCCGGGTTGGCAGAATTGTGATGAAGGCGGCCGCAGAGCACTTGACGCCGGTGACACTCGAACTCGGGGGGAAGAGCCCCGCAATCGTCACTCCATCGGCCGATCCTCGGATCGCGGCACGTCGCATCGCATGGGGCAAGTTCATCAATGCAGGCCAGACGTGTGTGGCCCCCGATTACGTGCTGATCGATGCCTCGGTCGCCGACCGATTCTGTTCTGAACTCGCCACCGCAGTCACCGAATTCTTCGGATCCGATCCAGCAGACAGTGCCGACTTTGGACGAATCATTAATACCCACCATCACCGCAGGCTCACCCAACTCCTCGAAGCTGATGGGAATGGAACGGTCATCATTGGTGGTCAGAGCGAAAGCGAGAGTCAATATCTAGCCCCAACCGTCATTGACCACAGCTCGATCAGCGCACCGGTGATGGAGGACGAGATCTTCGGACCGATACTTCCGATCCTTCGGGTCCCTGATCTTGAGGCTGCGATCGCGACGATCGCCTCTCTCCCACATCCCTTAGCGCTCTATCTCTTCTCCACCGATGACACGGACCGGCACAAAGTTCTCGAACGGACCAACTCAGGCGGGGTCCTCATCAATCACACGCTGCTGCACCTCGCTGCCGAGGATCTACCCTTTGGTGGCGTCGGCGAATCGGGTCTCGGGTCGTACCATGGCCAAGCTGGATTCGACACCTTCAGCCACCTCCGGCCAGTGATGCAACGTCCGATGCGGCCTGACCCATCACTGCTCTACCCGCCCTATGGAAACCTGAAAAAGCGAATTCTCGAGCGCTTCATGTAGGGCTCGCTTATTGAGCGAACCACGGACGTGGTATTGATCCGTCGACCCAGTACTTCAGCCGTAGCTGAGCCTCCTCGGCCTGGCTCGGATCGCTATGCGCAGCCCGGACCCTCATCAACGTCGCCGCTAGGTCACGAAGGCGAGCGAGAGACCGCGTCGTTGGATCATCTGACAAATCTCGGCCGTATCCGGCTGCGAAATCCTCGTAGGCCTGTCGATCGAGATCCCACGGCCCGATCGCCTGGCCAAGCAGCGGTGCGTGGTCCCTTGCGGGCGGCGCAAAACTCAGAAGATCCCAGTCGAGCAGGACCGGCCCAGTGGATGTCTGAATGACATTTCCGGGATGAATGTCGCCGTGGGTGACACGACGATCAGCCTCGACAAGTTCGTGCCAGCC
>JBDQKN010000057.1:0-10519 GCA_040263235.1 Ilumatobacteraceae bacterium | reverse complement strand
TGAACTCGTTGGCCGACGAACGCTCGTGATGGAACGCATGGATGGATTCAATTTCGACGATGTCGATGGGATGCATGCTGCTGGCATCGACACCGAGTCGGTGATCAGAACCGGGATGGTGGCCTTCATGGAAGGTGCTCTCATCCATGGGATCTTCCATGGTGACCTCCATGGCGGAAACCTCATGGTGCTCCCCGATGGCCGCACTGCCCTCCTCGACTTTGGAATCACTGCTCGACTTGACGACGATCGTCGACGCGCCTTTCTGCGAATGATGATCACCGCCACGACGAACGACCTCACCGGGCAGATGGCGGCCCTTCGAGATCTCGGCGCCTTACCTCAAGACACCGACCTTGCCGCCGTGATTCACGACCTCCGGCTCGACCAAGAACCCATCGACCCAACCACCCTCACCGGCGAAGAGATGGTCGCTGAGGTGCAGCGCCTGGTCAAGGCCCTTCTCGGTTACGGGGCTCGGATGCCGAAGGAACTCATGCTCTACGTGAAGAACATGGTGTTCCTCGACGGTGCCATCGCCCGTCTTGCTCCCGATCTGGACCTCCTGGCAGAAGTCGCTGCGATCTCCATGCTCTTCGCTCAGCGACATGGTGAGCGCATCATGACCGAGATCGGCATCGACGCCGCTCGTATGCAGGTCGATCTCGACAGCGTGAAAGCCGGTCTCGGCGTCGACCTGTCAACCGAACGACTTACGTACCGCGAACTCCAGGAACGGCGTGCATTGATCCAGAAGCGCATGCGTGCCCACGTTGATGAGCGCCGCCGCTGACTAGGTTCAGGGCGTGCGTCTTGTTATCGCCCGCTGCTCTGTCGACTACGTAGGCCGCCTCTCGGCGCATTTGCCCGAGGCGACCCGCCTCATCATGGTGAAAGCTGACGGATGTGTGGCTATCCATGCCGATGGTGGCGCGTACAAGCCGCTCAACTGGATGAATTCCCCCAACACCATCACCGATCACGGTGACTCTTGGGTGGTCAAGAACCCAAAAGATGAGATGCTCACGATCACCCTCCACGAGGTGCTCTCCGACACCGATCACGAACTCGGAGACGATCCAGGGCTCAGCAAAGATGGTGTCGAAGCCCACCTGCAGGAGTTGCTCGCTGCCGCCCCGAACGCAATGGAAGATGGCCTTCGACTTGTCCGGCGCGAGTATCCAACTGCGATCGGCCCAGTCGACCTCGTCTGCCGCGATGCAACGGGCCAAGTGGTAGCCATCGAAGTAAAGCGACGAGGCGAGATCGACGGGGTCGAACAACTCACCAGGTACATCGACCGCCTTCACCTCGACTCGTCCCTCGGTGATGTTCGCGGGATGTTCGTTGCCCAGGTCATCAAACCGCAGGCTCGAGTTCTCGCCGAGTCGCGCGGGTATCGATGTGTTGAGGTCGACTACGACGCACTCAGAGGACTCGCCCCCGACGAACTCCGGCTCTTCTGAACAATGACATCACTCCCGGGATCGCCCCGATACCACCGCTAGATTCGTGCCATGCACCGCGTTCGCGGCGTCATCCAGCACTACGCGTGGGGCGACACCGATGTCATCCCTCAACTCCTCGGGCTTGAGCCCGACGGTCAACCGTGGGCCGAATACTGGCTCGGGACGCACCGGCGAGGCGCAGCCGTGCTTGAGGACGGTAGACCTCTCGCTGAGGTCGCCGGAGAGCTCCCGTACCTGTTGAAGGTGCTGGCCGCTGCCCGTCCACTATCACTCCAAACCCACCCCGATGCCGACCAGGCCGAGGCGGGATTCAAGGCAGGTGTCTTCAGCGACCCGTCCCCGAAGCCCGAACTGCTCTGCGCCATCACTCCAGTCGAGGCCCTCTGCGGAATTCGACCTGCTGCGGACACGACCGACCTACTCCGAGAACTCGACCTTGAGGATCTAGCCGAGCGAGTCCGAATCCATGGGCCGGGC
This sequence comes from Ilumatobacteraceae bacterium, assembly GCA_040263235.1. GTDB lineage: Bacteria > Actinomycetota > Acidimicrobiia > Acidimicrobiales > Ilumatobacteraceae > Casp-actino5. Next base: position 8,573 of record JBDQKN010000057.1, on the reverse strand, counting down.
TCTCTTCTCCACGACATGTATCGAGGTCGTGTCGACTCGAGACAGATCGTCGAGGCCTGCTCGAGGTCCGAACGCCGAGAGGCTCACTGGGTGCAGGTGCTCAACGGCATGTACCCCAATGATCCGAGTGTGGCTGCGACGGTACTGCTCAATCTGGTTCATCTTGAGCCGGGTGAGGCTCTTCGTCTCGATGCAGGCAACCTCCACGCGTACCTCCACGGTGCCGGAATCGAACTCATGGCCGCCAGCGACAACGTGGTTCGAGGCGGTTTGACCGACAAGGAGGTCGACATCGATCTCCTTCTAGCGACGATTGATACCACCCCACTGGTTCAGCCGGTGATGGAACTCAGCGACCGCTATGAACTACCCGCTGCCGGCGTGTCGTTGCTCAGGCTCGAGGCTGGCCAAGTTCACGAATCAACGGGTTGTGAACTCGCGTTCTGTGAGGACGGCGAGGCGTTCCTACTCGAGAGTGGCGACCTCTACAGCGCTATCGCCACGACGTGGCTCGTCGTAGCTGACTAACTGCTCGGTCAGCCGTTCGTCGGGAAGAGCGCAGCGTGCATCGCCTCAGTGCCAGCCACGAGGGCGTCGGCTTCTGCTGCCGAGAGCACGGCGAAGGCGGATTCGAGAATGTCATTCGTCATCGATTCAGCGCGATCGCGGGCGGCGATATCGGCGGCGGAGGGAGACGGGACCGAGCCCTCTGGCCAGCCGAAAGTCGCAATGTCGTTTGGTCGCTTGATTGCGTGAGCGGTGACGGATCGAAGTCCAGCCGCGGCGATGGCTATGAGGTGAACCGACCCCCTCAATTCGCGCAGCACCATGGCCTCGTGGAAGGCAGCTGCTGGAGCATCAGCTGGCACCGGTTCAGCTTTGATGCCAGCGAAGAGAGCCAGCCCGGAGTCATCGACCGCCTCGATCACTTTGCGAGCAGCAGCGGCGTATGCCTCAAGTCCTGACAACTCCGACAGACGTGTTCGGCCATGGGCATGGGCGCACGCAATGTATTCACGGGCTGCATCGCGTGCCGAGAGGCCATGCGGTGCGAGCTTCTCAAGAGCACCACTCCACATCTTTTCCACCATTCCCGGATTGAAGTAACCGAACGCAGAGTGGATGACGGCCGATTCCACATCGCCAAGTACTCCACCGCGGCCAACAAAGTAGAAGTAGAAGCCGCCGAGATCGAGTTCCTTACCTCGGCTGGTGGTCTCTGGGGTGAAGTAAAAAGCTGCGCCGATGTCGCCGGTCTTAGGGGCAACTTTGGACATGATCTCCTTGGCGTTCATCTCCAGATGATCACACGCTCGGGTCATCGTCAGCGAACCGGCGGACTTCGGCTTGACGGCCCGTATTCCCCCAAGCGATACCCGCCATGGTTCGCATGTGCTGAAGGTCATGGGCCATCAGGCGAGGTGTCGCCGCAAGCAGTCCACCGTCGGCGACAACCCAGGTGCCAGTCACAAATCGAGACTCGTTGCTGCCGAGCCAGTACGCGATGTCAGCAATGGCGGTTGCATCACCGCGATCGGGCCACGGCTGAATTTCTGCCCTCCACGAATCGGTGCGCTCAGGTTTGCCCCGGTGCAACAGGTCGGTGTAAATCGCACCGGGACAGATGGCATTGACCCGGATGCGGTGTTCCGCCAGTTCCACCGCCGTTGACTGGGTGAGTGAGATCACCCCGGCCTTGGTGGCCGAGTAGGCCTGTGGACCTCCGCCACCGGTCAGCCCGGCAACACTCGCTGTATTGACGATCGCGCCACCGCGACCAGCGGCGATCATTGCTCGGGCTGCGTATTTGGTCCCGAGGAAGACCGAGCGCATATTTACGGCGAACGTCGCGTCCCACTCATCGACGGTCTGCTCCGTGATCGGACCAAATGCTCCACCGATCCCGGCATTGTTGAACATCATGTCGAGATGTCCGAAACGCTCGACAGCGAGCGTCACCAATGCCTCAACATCCACCTCGGATGCGACATCGACTTCGAGAAATTCGAGGCGGTTGCCGGCATCGAGCTCAGCCACCAGTTGACGACCGCGCTCAGCGTTGAGGTCGCCAGCCACCACTGACCAGCCTTCACTCAGGAACCGTTCGACGGCAGCTCGACCGATACCGCCACCACCGCCCGTCACCACTGCGATTTGACGTTGCTCATCCCCTCGGCTGCCCATACTGACAGTCTGGTCGGATCAGTCGGCAGCGTCGGTGTCAGGACCCGGTCGGGTGAACAACTCGGCGACGCCAGCGAGGGCACCCATCGCTGTTGAGGTGTCGGCTGGAAGGAAAATCTTGGTGGCCTTGCCGTCGGCAACCTTGGCCAAGGCCTCGAGATATTTGATCGCGATCAGGTCTGGGGTCGGGTCACCCTCGTGGATCGCCGCATAGACGGAGCGGACCGCTGCCGCCTCACCTGCAGCCTCGGTCTCGACACGGAATCGTTCTGCGTCGGCAAGTTGCCGGATGGCGAGCGCACGTCCCTCTGATTCCAGGATCTCGCGTTGACGAACGGCCTCGGCCTGAAGGATCTCGGACTGGCGCTGCCCCTCGGCTCGTGTGATCGCAGCCTGGCGCTCACCATCGGCCTGTGTGACGGTGGCACGACGTGTTCGTTCCGCCTTCATCTGTTCGTGCATGGCGTTCATGACGTCCATCGGCGGGTCGATTCTCTGGATCTCTACACGCTTCACGCGAACTCCCCATGAGTCGGTGGCGTCATCGAGGATCGTCCGAAGGCTCGTGTTGATCGAGTCTCGACTGGTCAGGGCCTGGTCCAACTGGAGGTCACCGACGAGGTTCCTCAGGTTGGTCTGAGCGAGCTTGGTGACGGCCATCATGAAGTTCTCAACGTTGTAGATGAGACGCTGAGGGTCGACTGGTTCGTAGTACACGACGGCATCGACGCTCACGACCACATTGTCTGCGGTGATCACCTCTTGTGGCGGAACATCGACCACGTGCTCACGCATGTCGACGAGCACGATTCGATCGATAAACGGCATGAGGAGCCTGAGGCCCGGCTCAGCAGTCACGTGGAACCGTCCGAGTCGCTCAATCACACCTCGCTGATACGGCCGAACGATCTTGACGGAGAACGCCAAGTAGACAATGAGGAGGGCGAACACTGCGCCCAACACGATCAACGGCATCATGACTCTCCTTGTGGTTTGGACTCGAATGCGACCGGAACCACGACGACAGCGGTCCCACGGACATCAACGACCTGAACCGTCACACCAACGGCAACGGCTGCACCATCTGATGACGCGGCTCGCCAGGACTCGCGTCCGATCTGAACCTCACCGACCCCAGTCGGGCCACCGTCAATTGGAGCCACGACCAGAGCGTGCTCTCCAATGAGGCGGCGGGCACCGATGCCATCATTAGAGGCACCTTGGTCAAGGCGCCGCCGCAGCGGGATCAGCGCAACAGCACCAACCACCGTCACGACGATGAACAGGACCCACTGAAGCGTCATACCCGCCCCGGCGAAACCTGCGATTGAGGCAGCCAGTGCTCCGCCTGCAAACGGGAGCATGAAGAACGTGCCAGCGAGAAACATCTCCGCCGCCGCGAAACCACCAGCGACCAACAACCAAACCCAACGCCACATATCTGGGTCGTTCATGGGTTCACCGTATCAGCGGTGCTCAGAACGGCGGCTCGGATAGCGTCGCCAGTCATGGCTCGTCCGGTCCAGCCTTCACGGCTCGTCCCATCGCGATTCTTCTACGGCTGGGCAGTGGTGGCGGTTACCGTCATTGCGGTCATTGCCACCTCGGGGATGCGGGCAGCACCCGGTGCGCTCCTCGTCGACATGGAACGAAGCACCACCTGGTCGACAGCGCAGTTGTCGCTCACGGCATCGTTCGGTCTGCTCGTCTATGGGCTCAGTGGTCCGCTTGCTGGACTTCTCGTCAGACGGTTCGGACTGCGAACAGTGACAACCCTGAGCTTGCTGCTCTCGACCGTGGCCTTCCTCGCCGCGGCCTCGGTGACGAACATCTGGTTACTCCATATCTGGTTCGGTGTCATGTCGGGACTCGCTGGCGGCCTGGTCGCGAGTGTGCTCGGCGCGACCGTTGCGAATCGATGGTTCGTGGAGCGTCGTGGGCTCGTCACCGGAATTCTTGGGGCAAGCACGAGTGCCGGCTTATTGCTCTTCTTCCCCATTTTCACGGCAGTGGGAGCGGAGGCGGGGTGGCGAGAATCTCTGCGGATCGGGGCGCTCGTCACCGGCATTGCTGCAATCCCAGTCTGGCTCCTCATGCGCGACTCTCCTGCACAGGTTGGCGCCGCGCCATACGGAGGGGTGCCTGAGCCTCCACCGGTCGCCGACCGAGGAATTATGCGGCGAGCCGTCCGCCGCCCAGAGTTCTGGCTTCTCGCGGGAACCTTCATGGTGTGTGGTGGAACTAGTAACGGTCTCGTCGGTCAACATTTCATCGCCCACGCATCCGACCATGGTTTCGATGAGGTTGTTGCAGCGAACTGGCTGGCGGTGATGGGAGTGTTCAACTTTGTTGGGACGCTGGCCAGTGGATGGTTGACCGATCGCATCGATCCGCGGCGCCTGCTCTTCGCCTACTACACCTTTCGCGGTATCAGCCTGTTTCTGCTGCCGGCAGTTCACGACGACCTCTCGATTGGCATCTTCGCTGTGCTGTTCGGCCTTGATTACATCGCGACTGTTCCACCAACAATCATGCTGTGTGCCGAGGTGTTCGGCCGCAACAATGCGGGGGTCGTGTACGGCTGGGTTTTCGCTGCCCATCAGATCGGTGCCGCAGCCGCAGCGTGGGGTGCGGGCCTCGTCCGTGACGATCTCGGCAGTTACGGCTGGGCGTTCTCGGCAGGAGGAGGGATCGCCATTGCTGCTGGGATGTTGGCGACGATGATCAAACGACCGGGCGCTCGGCGAACGCTGCAGCTCATATGAGCGACGCGAACACCGGGCGAGAGCTCTACTACGGCGGTCGGTACTGGAACGACCTTCCTCTGGTCCGCCGGCACCTCGACCGGCGCGCCACCGGATCTGATGACGTCACCTGGGTTCAGTCACTCGCCAGTGGCGGGCGACGGTTTGGGCGTGCTCTCGTACTGAACTGTGGCAACGGCTGGGTTGAGCGCGATCTGCACATGGCCGGTCTCGTCGACGAAGTGGTCGGTATCGACATCAACACCGCGCTCTTGGAGGAAGCAACGATCGAGGCGGTCGCATGTGGGCTCTCGGCCAGGTACGTGCAGATGGACATCAACAGTGTCCCGCTTCCAGATGGCCCATTCGATCTTGTGTTGAACCATGCCGCTGGTCACCACATCACTCATATCGACAGGGTCTTCCAGCAGGTGGCCGATCGTTTGAGTAGCACCGGGACTTTTGTGTCGTGGGACTATGTCGGCCCTCACCGGAACCAGTACCCCGAGGTCATCTGGGACGCGGCACAGGCAGTGAACGATGAGCTCCCACCAGCGCTACGCAACGAGATGGCCTACCCGAATATCGAGACGATGCTCGCTACCGACCCCTCTGAAGCTGTGCATTCCGAACTTGTCCTTACGACGATCGAACGGCACTTCGACATCGTCCACTTGGCTCGGCTCGGTGGTGCGATCGGTTATCTGCTGCTCAGCCATAACGAGGCGATCCACACTGCACCCCCTGAGCAGGCCACTCGGTGGATCACCCGCATTCTCGAAGCCGACACCGAATTCGTTGAGGCACACCCCGACCACACCCTGTTCGCCTTTGTTGTCGCAAAGCCCGCATCGAATCCGCCTTCCATCGACGAATGTGAGCAGTGGCGACAAGCCGAGGACGACCGTGAGCGACGCGCCCGTTCCGAGGGCGGCGAGTACGGACCTCGAACAGCACTGTCCGACCTCACCCACGGCCCACGGCCCACGCCATCACGTCTTGGTCGCTGGGCACAGCACCGTTTTCCTCGGGCAACCGGCCGCTACAACCGAATTGTTGACTACCTGCTCGAACGCTTGAGGACGCTCAGGATGGAGCGGGAACGACGGCGAAGGTCCCAGACGCCGTAACAATCTCTGCGCCGTGATCGTCGGTGACGACCGCGTCAACGTGGCTGACACGGCGTCCGGCTCGTCGAACGGTTGCAGTGGCGGTGATCGTCCCCTGCGTGCATGGCCTCAGGTAGCGGGTGTGGATGTCGATGGTCGAGCACCAATGTCCATCGGGCACGCGGCTCATCACAGCAGCACCCATGGCGGTGTCAAGCATGGTGTAGGGCACGCCTCCATGTAGGGCGCCGTGTGGATTGATGTGCTTCTGATCGACCGTGAGCCGAGCCACTGCGACACCATTGCCGGACTCCATCGTGAAGCCAAGCAAGGCCTGCAACGGGAAAGGTGATCCCTCGTCCATGGGCCGACCGTACCGGCCGGTCATTGGTCGGTAGCGTGTCAGACATGGCAGTCGAGGCAACGGTCACCGATCTCGCCGTCCACATCGACGTTTCCGGTTGGGACCGAATCTGGACGCTCAGCTCGGGGCGGATCATCCCCCTTGAGGACATCGTCTCTGCCGAGGTGCTCGAACGGGCCGACGCAGTACATGGGATTCGTTGGCGCCTTGCTGGAACACACCTCCCGGGGTCGATCATCGCTGGGCACTTTCTGTGTGCCGGCAAAGACCCGGCGTCTGGTCGACGGCCCCGAGCATGGACGGCGGTGTTCCGTGACCGCGAGCTGCTGAAGCTGACTCTGCGAGGCGACCGACCTCGCTACATCGTTATCCAACATCCAGCCCGTCACGATCTGGCGTGGTGGATCGGCGAGCGCATCAACTGACTCCAACTGCATCGCCCGGCAGGCGACTTGCGAAGATCGGTGTGTGCAATTTGGGATCTGTGTCGCATCACGGCCCGCTGACCTCGACTACGTCGTGGAAGCGGAACGACTCGGGTTCACCCACCTCTGGGCTGCGGATAGTCAGATGATTTGGTCCGATGTGTATGCGTTCATGGCGATGGCTGCCATGCGAACCACCACGATGCATATCGGTACCGGCGTGGCTGTCGCCCCCACCCGACCGGCCCCCGTCACTGCTGCCGCACATGCGACGATCAATGAGATCGCCCCTGGACGAGTGTTCTGCGCCATCGGCACCGGGAACACTGCGATGCGAATCATGGGGCATCCGCCGATGCGTATCGCCGAGTTCGATCGCTACCTCGGTGATCTCAGGGCCTTCCTCGACGGCGAAGAGGTCGACTACGAGTTTCGTGGCCGCATTGCGCCGACACGCCATTTGATGCCGACCTCCGGCTTCGCAAGATTCGAGCCGCGCATACCGCTGCACGTCTCGGCCTTCGGCCCAAAGGCGATGGCACTCGCTGCCCGCCACGGTGACGGATTGGTCACCTCGCTTCCACCCGACCCGAATGCTGTTGCCGGCGCTCGACAACGTCTCGAATCAGCAGCGTCCGAGGCTGGGCGAACGATCACCCGTGAGTCGTTCCCTGTGGCAACCCTGACCACCGCGTTCGTTCTCGCAGAGGGTGAGACGCTCGACAGCGAGCGAGTCCGACAAGGCACCGCTGCTTTTGCAATCACCAGTCTCCATTACACCTACGAACAGGTCACCCAGTTCGGTAAGCGCCCTCCGGCGCACTTGTCAGATATCTGGGATGACTACGTCGCACATGTGGAACAAACGCCCGCAGAGCGTCGACACCTCACTGTGCATCGCGGCCACAATTGCTGGCTCGAACCCGATGAGGAACGCTTCGTGACCGCCGACCTCATCAACCGCACGTGTCTCGTCGGCACCCCAGACCAGCTTCGACAACGGGTGGCCGAGTTAGAGGAAGCCGGGCTCGATCAGGTGATCCTGCTGCCCCCGCTCGATACCAAAGAATCGGTCATCGCCGACGTGGCAGCCGTCCTCATCGACAACTGACATCCTCGGCCAGCACAGCCGCAGAACGTCGTCGACTTCGCGCCACACCTGTCGCTGGCTGCACCCATGACTCCGGCGTAGGTTCGTCTCCGGAAGGTTCCACATCGGGACGACCGCCCTCGACCCAGGACCCAGCTCGATCCGGCTGACACCGCAACGCCCGAGACCCTCGGCGTCGCCAACCCCTGACACGAGGTAGCACCATGACCAGATTCCCCCTGTCTCGACGCGCACGAGCGTCGAGCACCCATCAACCGTCCCTGAGCGAACACAATCATCATCGGGGCCGACGCCTCGGGCTGGTGGCTGTGCTCGGACTCCTTGGGGTTGGCGGTATGGCGCTGATGAGCGCTCAACACACGAATGCCGCACCACCAGCCGAAGAGGACGACCACGAGGATGACCACGGTTCGTTCACCGCTGTCGTTGAGGCAGATCCCGAGGGCAACACCTCGTTCGTCTTCGCGGTGAGTCCGACGAGTCAGCCCCCGATGGACCCGTCGTTCACCCTCATCGACGACGGCACCGATAGCGATACCCATATGGTCCAGCTCCGGCGCGAGAAGTCATACACCTTCTCAATGAACCTGCCCGAGGATTGGATGCTTGACGATGTCTCCTGCGAGGTAATGGATG
>JBDQKN010000056.1:0-10533 GCA_040263235.1 Ilumatobacteraceae bacterium | reverse complement strand
CTACAGACTCGGGCTCGGCGACTGAGGCCACCGCCTGGAGGCTCATGCCAGCGGCAAAGAGCCGTTGGATCACCATGTCGTGAAGGTCGCGGCCGATTCGTTCTCGATCTTCGAGCAGTTCGAGCCGAGCAGCGTTCCGGCGTGACTCAGACCGGTCTGCCAAGCGATCGGTGACGTCTCGAACCGTCGCGATCACCACGTGTTCGTCCGCGAAGTGAACGGGGGAGAGGCTGATCTCAACGGGGATATTCGTGCCGTCAGCCCGCTCGGCCATCAGTCCCATGCCGAGACCCATCGGACGGGTCGTCGGTCGTTCGGCGAATCCATCGCGCATCGATCGGTGACGGTGGCGACTGAGCTCTGGTACCAATATGTCAACCGAACTGCCCGCCAGACTTCCGACTGCGTATCGAAACATCTCGTGGGCAACGAGGTTGGCGTCGACGATCGTGCCGTCGCCATCGACGACCAGCACGGCATCGGGGTTGGCCTCGAACGCAGTTCGATAAAAGTCAGGGGCCACAGCTCGACGGTAGTCGCTGGGGAGGTACGGGACTATCGGCCCTGTCGGATCAATTGGTAGCTCTGCACGATGGCACCATGACTGCTGGAATCGACCCAATTGTCGACCGTCAAGGACTCGAGATCCTTGACGCACACACCTGTTGGTCGTTGATCTCCTCAACAACGATTGGGCGGCTTGCGGTGCTGGACGCTGGCGAGCCGACGATCTTTCCGGTGGCCCACCGGGCCGACGGGCACTCGATCGTCTTCCGAACGACGTTCGGCACGAAACTGGCTGCAGCATCGATGGAACGTCCGGTGGCATTTGAGGTCGACTCGTTCGTTGATGACATCGAGACGGGATGGAGCGTCGTGGTTCACGGCACGGCCACCACTGTTCTCGACAGCGCCGAACTCGCTCATCTCGAATCGCTTGGGCTTGAGCCATGGGCAGATTCAGTCGAGCGGAATGACTGGGTTCGGATCCGTGTTGATGAGGTATCTGGACGTCGAATCGGCTCCTGAACTCCTGCTGGAGAGATCGGTACGATCTGAGCGGTGACCATCCCGACCGTCGATCTCCGAGCTCCAATCGCTGAGGTTGCGACCGCACTCGACGACGCATGCTCTCGCATCGGTTTCGTTCAGGTGACCGGGCATGGGCTCGATTCTGAACTCGAGGAGGAGGCGTGGAGCGTTGCCCGACGGTTCTTTGCGTTAGGGGATCAGTCCAAGAACGCCGTCGCCATCCCCTCTGGCGATGCCTACGGCTACGGCCCCTATCTCGTCGAGCGGTTGGCCGCGAGCCGGGGAGGACACACGCCAGCTGACCTGAAGGAGACCTTCTCCATCGGTCCCTTCGTGAACAGCGACGAGGTCGCCGACGTTGTCGCAGCGGACCCCGCCGCCGCATTCGCGTTCTCGGCAAATCGGTGGCCGGCAGCCCTGCCTGAGATGGAACCCGTGATGCATCGTTACTACGACGCTCTGGCCGATCTGGCAGCACGACTCCTTTCAGCAATGGCGGTGGGTCTTGGGATGGCGGTCGACACCTTCGATCGGTCAATCGATCGGCACACCTCGGCACTTCGACTCTTGCACTATCCGCACATCGACCCAGCCACGATTGAGGCGGGACAGTTGCGCGCTGGCGCACATTCTGACTACGGGACCCTCACGCTGCTCCGACAGGATGCGGCCCCGGGCGGGCTCGAAGTGGTTGGTGCCGATGGCCTCTGGCATCAAGTGCCACACACCAGCGGCGCCTATGTAGTGAATATCGGTGACGCTCTAGAACGATGGACAAACGGCCGCTGGCGCTCCACCATGCACCGGGTTCAGGTCCCGTCCTCTGCAGGTTCCGACACTGAGAGATTCTCGATTGCGTTCTTTCACAACGCCAACTGGGATGCCGAAATCACCTGTCTGGAGGCGTGCCGCCCGTCAGATGGTTCACAGACTGAACCTCCGATATCTGCAGGACAACACTTGATGGAGCGGTTCCGAAGCACCCAGTCGGGCAGCGCATGACCGGCGACGCGCCGCACGCGGCACCTTCAGCGCGGTCCCGGACGTTCAAACCTCGACGGAGGCGGATGTCACCCACCAGAGCCGAAGCATTCGAACGATTGGAACCCGAGTTCGGCCTCGCGGTCACCGGGCCACTCCTCGACCTGGCGGACGAGTTCGGTAGACAGGCCGCGGTTGTGCTTGAGGTTGGATGTGGCGCAGGAGAGGCAACCCTTCAATCGGCTATTTCTCATCCTGAGATCGACCACCTCGCAGCCGAGGTGCACACTCCGGGTCTCGCTCGCCTCCTCGTCGACATTGAGGCCAACTCACTTACCAATGTTCGTGTGGTGCACGGTGACGCCCTCGAGGTGATCGATCGACTGCCAGATGCTTGTCTCGACGAGATCAGGATTTGGTTCCCCGATCCATGGCCAAAGGTGCGGCAACTGCAGCGGCGGATCGTGCAGCCCGGTCCGGTCACGCAACTGTTGCGTTGTCTCAAAAGCGGCGGACGGTTACGCCTTGCAACCGATGTCGCCGACTATGCCGAGCACATGCTCGAGGTCTGCGCCTCGATTCCGACGCTCACTGGTGGAAGGGTTCCGCGCCCCGCCGATCGACCGGTGACCCGCTTCGAACGCAAGGGAATAGATGCTGGTCGGCCGGTGGTCGACATCGTCATGACCCACTCCTGACCGCGGTACCGTTGTACACGTGCCGGTACCGCTCGACCGTCAGACCGCGCGTGCCTCGATGCCGCGACCACTGCTGAGTCAGCGCGCTGAGGAGCGGCTCGGACCACGACATCGAGAAGTACTCGACGCCCTCGAGGGTTTTGTGCTTGCCGAAGGCTTCTCGGGTATCAGCGTTCGGGAACTGGCGGCGAGCGTCGGCTGCTCGAGAAGAACGCTCTACGAGATAGCGCCCTCCAAGGACGAACTCGTACTGGTGGTCCTCGATCGATTCCTCCATCGAGTGGGCCGGACGGCCCTCGATGCGATCGATGACGGCTCCAACTTCGGGGACCGGATCCGTGCCTACTTTCTCGGCGGCGTAGAACTTCAGCGTCTCTCCCAATCCTTTGCGGATGACCTCGCCGACGAACCCGCCGCTCGTCGGCTCTTCGATCGCCACTTTCGGTATGTCATGGCGATTACCGAGGATCTGGTGGTCGCCGGGATTGCTGCGGGCGAGTTCCGGACGGTGTCACCATCAGTTGTTGCAGGAGTGCTGGCCGGCTCGGGTCTCTACTTCAACCAGGTGGAAATCTCAGCCGGTGATCCGGTTGGTGAAATGCTCGATCTGGTGATCGAAGCGATTAGTCGGCCATGAGTTGGTCGAGTCGCTGTACCGACTCGATGAACTCCTCAACCATCTCGTAGACCACCCGAGCGGCCGGCTTTGAGACGTTCATGGTTCCGACGATCTGACCGACGAAATAGTTCGCCAATTGCCCTGCCCCCGACGACGAATCATGGGCAGCGCGATCAATTCGTCGAATGGCCTCGTCAATCAACATCGGTTGGAGAGGCATCGGCAATGGCTTTGGGTTCGCCGGGTCCTCCCAGGCATCGGTCCACGGGGTTCGTAACTGGCGTGCTGGCTTGCCGGTGCGCGACCGTGAACGCAACGTGTCAGAGGAGGTTGCCGCCAAGAACTTGTTCTTGACCGTCGGATGGGTCTCGGCCTCGTCGGTAGTGAGCCATACCGATCCGCACCAGACACCTTCGGCGCCGAGGGCCATCGACGCAGCCATCTGGCGTCCGCGGCCTATTCCGCCGGCTCCGAGCACTGGAACCCGGTCGCCGACTGCATCGACCACCTCGGGTATCAACACCATTGTTCCAATCTCTCCGGTGTGGCCGCCGGCCTCGGAACCTTGAGCGATCACCATGTCGACGCCAGCTGCCACGTGGCGCTCAGCGTGCTGGGCCTTGCCGGCGAGTGCTCCGACGAGACGACCGGCGGCATGAACGCTGTCGAGCATGTGTGGTGGAGGAGGGCCGAGGGCGTTCACCACCAGAGCGGGTCGATGAGCGAGGGTGATCTCGAGTTGGGGCGCGGCCCGGTCGGCCGTCAGCGGGGCGGAGCGTGATTCCGCGCCGAGTCCGCGAGCGGCCCGATCGTCGTCGTCGAGCGGTGGAACCCCGTACTGGTCAAGGAGCCCGTCGAGAAATGTTCGATGCTCCTCAGGGATGAGGGCCGTCAATTCGCCGATGGTCATTCCGCCCTGATCCGACCCCGTGTACTTGGCTGGCACGATCAGGTCGACGCCGTAGGGGAGATCTCCTACCTGCTCCTCGATCCAGTCAAGGTCGATCTCGAGCTGGCGATCTGAGTGGCCGGCGGCCCCAAGCACCCCGAGACCGCCTGCCTTTGTGACAGCGGCGACGACGTCTCGACAATGGCTGAATGCGAGGATCGGGATGTCGATTCCCAACATGTCGGTCACGCGGGTTCTCATGTGTGCTCCTTGCGGGTTCGAGATTCTGACCAAGTCATTCCGGCGTCGCCGTGGATATCACGGGGGAGACCGAGAACGAGCTCAGCCACGATGTTGCGCTGCACAGCGAACGTGCCACCGCCCAAGGTGAGGGCTGGAGCGAACAGCCAGCCGTAGTGCCAGAGCGGATCAACCTCGGGAAAGGCGCTGCCGGCACCACGAGCGAAGTTGACCTCGGTGGCGCCGGTCTGAGCGCGTCGAGGAATGGGGCCAGAGGGTCCCGAACCAGTCAGCATCCCATCGGCACCAACGAGTTCCTTTGCCAGTTCCATCACGTGTTGTCCGTGTTCGTCGCCCATGATTTTCTGCACCGAGGCCTCGGCCCCTGGAGTGCGCCCGTTGAGCCTCGCCGAGAGGGTTCTCAGCCGATTGAGGCGGAGCACTTCAGCTTCGATGTGGAGAGCGGCAACTCGCTGACGCATGACGGGATCGTCGATTCCTCCGCCGGATTGGACCAGTGTGATCAGATCAGCCGCTGACGGTCCACTGCCCCAGAGCGACCCTGATGACGACAGCGAGACGCGCTCGTTCGCGAGCGTCACTTTCGCCAGCCGCCACCCGTCACCTTCTGAGCCGACCAGGTATTTCGCTGGCAGACGAACATCGTCAAAGAAGGTTTGATTGAACGAGTGAGCCGTCGTCATGTCGATGATTGGCGAGAGCGTGATCCCAGGAGTGTCCATGGGCACGATGAAGTAGGAGATTCCCTTGTGCTTGGGGAGATCGGGGTCGGTCCGGGCAATCAGGATTCCGAACTGCGAATGATGGGCGCCGCTCGACCAGATCTTGGAACCGTTGATGACGTATTCGTCGCCGTCGCGCACTGCCCGGGTTGCGAGGCTCGCCAGGTCTGAACCTGAGTCGGGCTCGGAGAACAGCTGACACCAAATCTCCTCACCACGGAAGATCGGCGGAAGGAAGCGCTCTTTCTGCCAGTCACTACCTGCGAGGAGAATGGTCGGGGCGGCCCATCCAACACCGATGGCATTTGTCGAAGCGGCAGATCGTGTGACGCCCGCTCGTCGCATCTCCTCATCGATGATGAGTTGGTGGATCGGATCTGCCTCGAGGCCCCACGGACGGGGCCAGTGAGGAACGATCAACCCTGCGTCGTGCAGGGTGGCCGAATCGGGGTCGGGATGCTCGGAGAGCCATTGGCGAATCGACAGGCGACGAGGATCGTCCTCGGCTGGCAAATCGAAGTCCATCAGTTCTCCTTCAGTGGGAAGCTGCCGGCCGCCGGCCCATCGGTGGCGCCACCGGCGAAAGCCTGCGCAGCAACCATCCACTCTCGGGCGAGGTGGCCAGTGACGTCGAGTCGGGTGTCGTCTACGTGTCGTCGCTGGGTCACGACGAGACAGAAGTCGAGAGCCGGCCCCGAGATCGAAGCCTCAGCACCGTCTTTACTCCAATCCCAAATTGCTCCCGACGGTGCCATTAGTGACACGGAAACCTGGCCATCTGGCACAGGGAGCCCTCGGTTGATGTAGCTCCAGCCCCGGGTGATCACACCGAGTTGCGCGATGTGCTTGAGCCGGTCGGTTGGGGTGCGATCGAGCCCAAGAGCATCGAGGATGTCCTGCCCGTGTGCCCATGCCTCCATGAGCCTGGCGGTCAGGAAGGATCGTGCACCCATCGACGGGCCGTACCACTCGACTCGTGTGTCGTCGCCCAGAGTGGACCCGTCGGCCGCCAGCGCAGCACGGTTCAGACGCCACTCTGTTCGCAGCCCATCGACGGTCAGCGTTCGTAGAGGGCCCATCACCAGCCGGTCGACAGCCTCTGGGTCTGCCATCGCGCTGACGAGTTCGGCCCGATGGGAGATAAACCCGTCTGGATCGCGAATCGCCAGAGCTGCCGTGGCGTCGAAATAGGTGAGGTGGGCAATCTGGTCAGCCACCGTCCAACCGGGGCTTGGAGTGGGCAACGACCAACTCGCCTCATCAACATCAGCAAGGATCTGATCCAATTCGTCCTGTTCTGCGACGAGATCGTTGAGTACCTCTCGAACCTGCATCTGTGACCCCCATCGGCATGCGGTACCAGTTGACTCAGAACGGTACCACGGCGTAGCGTCACCGTTCGTGTCGAACCATGCCGCAGGGGGCGCGGCGGTTCGAGCCAGATCGGTGATCCGATCACGACTCGACACCCGCAGCCCCGACTACCTCGCCAACCGTTCCGCCATGGAGGACCTGTGGCAACAGGTCGCCGATGAGATGGCCAAGGTCGAGACAATCGGCGGCCAGCGGTATGTCGACCGTCATCGGCAGCGAGGAAAGATGCTCGCCCGTGAACGAATTGAGCAGCTTGTCGATCCTGATACGCCATTTCTCGAGATCAGTCCGCTCGCCGGCTGGGGAAGCGAATTCCCGATTGGCGCCGGAACGGTCTGCGGGATCGGGATCGTCGAGGGAACCGAAGTGGCCATCAGCGCTACCGACATGACCTACCGGGGAGGTTCATCGAATCCTCGAACAGTCGAGAAGAGTGCTCGATTCGCCGAGATCGTGCGAGAGAACCGGCTTCCGTGGATCACATTGAACGAATCCGCAGGCGCGGACCTGCCCCATCAGGCCGACATCTTCGTTCGCGGTGGTGCGAGCTTCAAGAATCAGACGCGCCTGTCGAAAATGGGTATCCCGACGATCACCCTCGGATTTGGTCCCGCCACGGCAGGAGGCGCTTACACCCCGGGTATGAGCGACTACACGATCTTTGTGAAGGGTCGTGGAACCGCCTATCTCGGAGGCCCGCCGTTGGTCAAGATGGCGATCGATGAGATCATCGACGAGGAATCTCTGGGCGGGGCTGAGATGCATTCTCGAGTCAGCGGACTCAGCGACTATCTCGCTATCGACGAGATGGATGCCCTTCGGATCGCCCGTGAGATCGTCGCTCACCTTCGTTGGGCAAAACTCGGTCCTGGTCCGAGCGAGCCCGCTGACGAGCCTCTCTATCCCGTCGATGAATTGATCGGCTGCGCCTCAGCAGACGTGCGGGTCCCGTTCGATATTCGAGAGGTCTACGCCCGGGTGCTCGACGGCAGTCGGTTCGAGGAGTTCAAGCCGCTCTACGGCGACAAGATCGTCTGCGGTTGGGGATCGGTGCACGGATTTCCGGTTGGATTCATCGGAAACAATGGGATTCTGTTCTCGGAGGAATCGGCGAAGGCAGCCCAATTCATCCAACTCTGCAATCGCTCAAACACCCCGCTGGTGTTCCTCCACAACATCACGGGTTTCATGGTCGGGTCCCAGGCTGAGCGAGGCGGCATCATCCGCAATGGCGCCAAACTGATCAATGCCGTTTCGAACTCAACGGTGCCTCACATCGTGCTGATGGTGGGCGCCTCATATGGGGCAGGCAACTACGGCATGGCGGGACGGGCCTACGACCCCCGATTCGTCTTCACCTGGCCCAACCACAAGATCGCTGTCATGGGCGGTCGCCAGCTTGCCGGGGTAATGGACATTGTCGCCCGGAATGCCGCAGCAGGGCGGGGGATCGAGGTCGACGAGGAAGATCTCGGTCGAAAGAAGGAGGCACTCGAAGCCCAGATCGAGAGCGAGAGCTCGGCCCTGTTCTCCACCGGCCGGATCTGGGATGACGGGATCATTCATCCCAATGACACCCGAACCGTTCTTGGTATGGCGTTGTCCACCATCCATACCAACGAGATCGTCGGTGCCACCGAGTACGGCGTCTGGAGACACTGAGATGACTGACCCACGCCCCATTCACCGACTCTTGATCGCTAATCGAGGTGAGATTGCAGCACGGGTGGCCCGCACCGCTCGTCGCCTCGGAATCGCTTCCGTCGGTGTGTACTCAGATGCAGACCGGAACAGCACTCATCTGGATGCGATGGACCTTGCAGTCGCCCTTGGCGGATCGACTCCGGCCGAGAGTTATCTGCGCATCGATGCCATCATCGCTGCTGCACTCTCAACCGACTGCGACGCCGTCCACCCCGGTTACGGGTTCCTCGCCGAGAATGTGGCTGCAGCACGGGCGATTGAGGAGGCTGGTCTGATCTGGGTTGGCCCCACCCCCGAGCAAATCGGGCTTCTTGGAGACAAGATCGCCGCCAAGCGGACCGCGGTGGAGGCCGGTGTGCCGACCACTGCGATTCACGAAATCTCATCCGATGGTGCGATTCCCGCCGATGTCCCAATGCCGGCCCTGGTCAAGGCCGCAGCCGGTGGTGGAGGCAGAGGAATGCGCATCGTTCGTTCCTCTGCAGATCTTGCTGATGCCATCGTTGGCGCAGCGCGAGAGGCGAATGCTGCCTTTGGGGATCCCACCGTCTTCATCGAACCGTTCATTGAGCATGGCCGACATATCGAGGTTCAGATCGTCGGTGATGGGCGCGGCGGTGTGATCCACCTCGGTGAGCGTGACTGCTCGGTGCAAAGACGTAACCAGAAGGTGATCGAGGAGTCACCAGCAAGTGGCCTATCTGAAACAGTTCGCGCTGGGCTCCACGATGGTGCGGTCGCACTCGCCCGCCACGTCAAATATCGCGGAGCTGGAACTGTGGAGTTCCTCGTTGGAGATGATGAGACCGTGACCTTCCTCGAGGTCAACACTCGACTGCAGGTCGAGCATCCGGTGACTGAAGCGGTGACCGGTCTTGACTTGGTTGAACTGCAACTTGTCGTCGCATCGGGACAACCACTTCCCGTCACTCAGGGGCAGATCCGAGCTGATGGGCACGCCATTGAACTACGCGTCGTAGCCGAGGACCCAGCTGCCGGCTGGCTGCCGTCGACGGGAACCATCGAGGCCTTCTCGTTCCCCGAGGGCGTCCGGGTCGATGCTGGCGTCAGCGCAGGCAGCACCGTCACCGTCGACTACGACTCGTTGCTCGCCAAGGTCATCGCTCATGGGCCAGATCGCCAGACAGCGCTTGCGGTGGCTGCCGATGCGTTGAAGCGTGCCGACATCGCCGGTGTCAGAACCAATGTCGATGCCTTGATCGCCATCTGCACCGAAGCCGACTTCGTGTCGGGTGGAGTCAATACCGGATACCTGGCAAGCCACCCCGAGACGTTGATCGGTATTCGCCCGACAGGAGCTGTTCTCGACGCACACCTGGTGGCGATCACGGCGTCACGGGCGGGCCTCAATCGTCGGGCCGACCAACATTGGGGCTTTGCCCCCGCGGGATGGCGGAACCTGCGAACCAGAGGTCAACGAGTGGTGTTCGTCGAGAGCGGCGGCCCCGACTCGGTGGAATATCGCGTTGAGTATGAGCAGACGGCCGTCTCAACATGGTCGGTCAGACTCGGTGGGTGGCCTGAACCTGAGGCCGATGGTTCCCTACCCACCGATACCCGAAGAGTTGTGCAGGTCACCGTCCACGACGGGGCCATCGAGGTTGATGGGCTTCGGGTGACGCTGACCGTTGTCTCCAGTGGCACGGGCCGATGGCGGGTGACCAGTCCGTTCGGGCGAACCGAATGGTCTGAGATTCCGAGATTTGTCGACCACGATGACGAGGTCGTCGGCTCGGGGCCAATTGCGCCCCTGCCTGGAACGGTGATCGACGTTCGCGTTGGCGACGGTGATGAGGTGGCTGCCGACCAGGTCTTGATGGTGATCGAGGCGATGAAAATGGAACATCAGATCAAGGCACCGGCAGCCGCTCGTGTCGGATCGGTTCGCTTTGCTGTCGGCGACCGGGTCTCAATGGGAGACCTACTCGTCGAGCTGGAGCAGGAGGATCGCTGAGATGGCCGATCCCATCCGTATCGCTAATTGCTCGGGATTCTTTGGTGACCGGCTCGCTGGCGCACGTGAGATGGTCGAAGGCGGTCCGATCGATGTCTTGACCGGCGACTGGTTAGCAGAGCTCACCATGTTGATCCTGAGTCGGATTCGAGCAAAGAATCCGGGTCGCGGGTTCGCGGGCACCTTCGTCACCCAGATGGAGCAGGTCATGGGGGCCTGCCTCGATCAGGGCATCACCGTCGTGTCAAACGCTGGCGGTCTTGACCCTGGCGGATGTG
>JBDQKN010000055.1:0-10573 GCA_040263235.1 Ilumatobacteraceae bacterium | reverse complement strand
GGTCCGCCGCAAGTACTCGCGGGTGCCAACGGTGCTGGTTGTTGGCGCTGCTGCCGATGAGCATCCGACCTTTCACGACGAGAATCGCGACGCAGTGTCAGCCGGGATTCAGAACCTGCTCCTTGGGGCCACGTCGCTCGGCCTGGCGTCGTTCTGGTCGACGGCGCCGGTGATCGATGGTCGGCACACTCTCGAACTCTGCGAATTTGAATCCGGCACCCGCGTCATCGGAATGATTTATCTCGGGTGGCCGACGGGTGATGGGCTTCCCGGTGAACGCCCACCGGCAGCGGTCACTGTCGTCGATTCATGACAGCGACGGGTCAAGCACATCAGTCGATGAGTTCGACGGTTTCCTCGGTGATCTCGCCGTCGATGATCTGATAGCTGCGTAGTTCTGGTCCCTCTCGCTTGAGAGAGACGATCACGTAGTGCCAGCCCGGGTCGGGTGCTTGGGCCACATCGGTTGGGCTCGGGTACGGCTCAGAGTGCGTATGTGAGTGAACCACGCCGATGATTTCATGATCGTCGTGTTCGACGGCCCGTTCGATGGTCATGTGCTCGAGGGGATCAAGCTCGTAGACACGAGCGGACTCAGCCACGTTGCGGCAGGGATGGAACTCGACGGCCGTGTCTGTGTTGGTCTCGGGCCCCGACAACAGTCCGCAGGCTTCAAGCGGATACTCGCGAATTGCAAGGTCGACGATGAGATCGAAAGCGGGTCGGCGCAGGTGAAGCACGGGAACGACGCTAGTTGGCCGCTCTGTCTACGCGACATCCATCAGGCGACATCGGTGGCCGTGTCGATTCGACGAAGTACGTGAACTGCCAGAACCTCGTGCCGGCCGGCCTCGGAATGGACGTCGGCCCGGACTGGGCGCGGGCCAGAGGCATCCCATCCGAGGAGTTCTGCCAGAACCGGCTCGATGACTCCCCAGGTGCCTTCACCGCCAGCCCACAGCACTCGGCCATCCGCCAGGGTGCCCCTCGCCCACACCGTCAGGGGTCGGCACTCACTGCGCCCAGCGGCAGATGCCCGACGAGCAACTGCCTCAAGTAGCCGAAGTTCTGCATCGAGGTCGTCGATGGCTGATCGTGGCTGACGCCCCATTGAGGGGTGGGCTGAAGCACCTGACCGAGTTGTTTCGCCAGCGTGGCCAGGAGCGGTGAGGCCGGGTGAGTTCGTGGTGTTGGTTGGGACAAGGTGGAGGTGGGAGCGACGAGCGGTAGTCGATGCGGTTTCCATGCAGTCGAACATACGTATGGGGTGTGACAGTCACGGAAACCCCAACTCGAGCTCGATACCAAAGTCACGGCGCCACACCCTGCGTGCCAAGCACCTCAAACGCCTGTGGCGATGAGCACACACGGGTCTCGCTAGCCTCACCACCCCATGTCCCCGCTCGGCACCAAGCTCATCGCCAGCAACCGCAAGGCACGTCATGACTACGCCATCACCGACACGGTCGAGGCGGGAATTGTGCTGTTCGGTAGCGAGGTCAAGAGCTTGCGCGAGGCACAGGTCCAGATTGGCGACGGCTACGCAAGGCTCCGTGACGGGGAAATGTGGCTTGAGGGCGTGAACATCGCCCCCTACGGGTTCGCCATCGGTTTTGGGGCGCATGAGCAGGACCGACCACGAAAGTTGCTCCTCCATCGCGCAGAAATCAAGCGTCTCGCCGACAAGATCGACAGAGAGCGCGTGTCACTCGTTCCCCTATCGATGTATTTCAAAGATGGCCGGGTGAAGGTCGAGCTCGGCATCGGCAAAGGACGAACCAAGGGCGACAAGCGCCACGCCATCGCTGAACGCGATGCCAAACGCGATATCGAACGTGAACTCGGGCGCCGAAACAAATACTCGACCTGAGGTGTGGCGCACCGCTCAGCGCGGCGCCCGCCACATTCCCCACTGATGCGGACCATGTGATCGATCGGTCTCATCGTCGGTCATGAGGTCCCATTCGGTCCGGACCTCGAATCCATGACGGCGGTAATACGCAACATTGGCCTCAGTTTCAGTTTCGAGATAGCAGCCGAGGCCATCAGCGTCCGCGAGTTCGAATACAACGCTCATCAGTTGGGCTCCAAGCCCTCTGCGCTGCCAGTCAGGATGGGTGGCGAGCATGTTGAGGTACCAATGCGATTCGACAGGGGTATTGGCCTCGGAGAATCTTCCGTAGGCCGCATAGCGCGCTGCTCGCCAGTCGGGATCTGGTCGGTCATCTTCGGGTCCGATCGCCTCAGGTGAAGGCTCTGGGCGACCCGGCGGGGTCCACCTTGCGAAAGCAACCCCGTCGTCGGTGCACCACACTGCAGACAGCGCATGTCCACGCCTGAGCACCCAGCCGAACATGTCATGCCCAGACGCCCGGTAGTCATCGTCGTCGGGGAAGAACCACCGCACAACCGGATCATCAGCAAAGGCCTGCCATCCGGACACCGCGAGTTGGCGGAGGTCGGTCGATGAAGACGGCCTGATCGTTGCCATACATGGAACCTAGATGATCAACGCCGTCTGTCGAGATGTGACCTTGGACCCTAAGCACATGGGACCTACTCCCCTGCCGCTAATGCCGCCCTCGGGGCGAGTCTGAACTGCAGATGGCCATCTTGACGGCCATCTGCAGTCGGAAGACAAGGAGAACGTCATGAACACGTCCGTCAGGAAACGGCTGAAACTCATCGGAGTAGGTCTCACTGTGGTTGGACTCGGCTTCTTGGCCGGGGCCGGCGTGGCGTGGGTGAAGGTGCAGGCCGGCTACGGATCCCTCCAAGCATTCAGCGAAGCCCAAAACGTCACACTCAGCTATGACGATCAAGGGCAACTTGTGGATCGAGGGTCACCCGAACAGGCCGCTGCGATCAAGGAACTACTGATGGTCGACTGGGGATATCCGGTCGTCGACTCTGACCTCGACCCCAACGACCCGTTGGTCAACACCGGAACCGAGTACATGTTCCAGATGGCGACGATCTCGTATCACACGTTGCATGGGACGCAGACAGTGACGCTCGATACCGACGTTGAATATCAAGGAACGCTCTACGAAGCGGGCACCTACGAGGTCGACGTCGATGGCAAATATTGGACTGGCTTCGACCGTATGCATCCCCTTGAGGGTCCCGCTCGCGACATGGCCTGGTCGGGCACTGCCCACGCACTGGTGGCAGAGCTTGGTGTGGGCACGGTGACCCATTCGGCACTTCAATTGGGACTCGGAATCGCTGCCCTCCTCGGCGGCTTGGGTGTGATCTTCTCCACGCTCGGCATTGCCATGATCTGGCTCGGCGCAACCAAAAGCGACGACCTCGTACCCGACACCGTCCCTGACTCGTTGACAGGGGAACGAGACCCGCAGCCGGTTTGACCCCCAGGGCCCGGACACCCCCGATCGTCCGGGGCCGCAGCAGGAGCCGGTGGGCAGCGTCGCCCACCGGCTCCGCCGCGCATAGACCGGGAATGTCACGCGGTTCAGGTATGTTGACGTTCACATAACACGACAGGTGGAAACACCTGGCGGAAACGTTCATACGGGGCTGACCGGTTTCGACGTCAGTATCGCTTGGGCGAATCTGCGACCCGAGTTGCTCAGACTCGTGAAACGGGGCACCACAAAGAATTGCCAATGAGCAGTTCGCTCTCGCCGCCTGATTTCAGGTGAGTGAAGAGACATCGTGACCAGAAATGGCGCACGGGGCCAATCCATCGCAGCCCGGCAACAGAAGCGGAGGATGACGACGAGAAAGACCGTTGACGGTGGGAAAGACCAGTGGCCCCCGGGAAAGACCGGGCGTTGACGTAAGTCAGTCGACCCGCCGATAAGCCAGCGTCAGGCTTGAAGCCGGGAATGGTCGTATCGGGTCCGTTCACGGGCTGATGGACGGGGGTTCGATTCCCCCCAGCTCCACCAAGGGGGACTCGTAGAAATACGGGTCACCCACTCGTAGAAATAACCTTCATTGGTCCGAGGTGACCGGAGGTTGCGTGCGGTCCACCGGCCGCCGACCAGATCGGATCCCGCAGGATGGAGCGATGCTCGTCACGTTCGACTCGTGCGTGTTCGGCCTTGTCAACGGCGAGAAGCTCGGAGAGTTTGACGCAGCAGCCCAACTGGTGAGGTTGGCTACGGAGGGACAGGTCGCGATCCAGTTGACCACGCCGTTTGACCGCGACCTGTGTCGCAATTCTGACTCCGGTCGCCATTCAGTCACCTTGGCGTGGCTTATGGACGCCGCGGTTTTGCTCCATCGCGCTGGTGGCTTGTTCCGACTGGACGCAGGCCCCTCGACCGTGCCGACGAGTTGGCCCACGAACAGGATTTCGCCCTCGAGGCGTACCTTGGACGAATTCTGAAGGTCTCTGCGAACGATCCGAGTAGGGCCAACTCCGACCTCGATCACCTGTTCGCCCACCAGAAATCCGGGGCTGACGCGTTCGTGACCACCGACCGCAAGACAATTCTGCGCCATGCCAACCAGTTGCTGGAACTTGGGGTTCGGGTGCTCCCTCCTCAAGACACCCTGGCTGCCTCCATGGCGACTCAGTAGTCGGTGTCGTCGTCCCTGACTGGACGTGGACCCACCTTCGTCGTCGATTCCAGCAGCAGTACTTCGCCGAGCACCGATCCATCGTCGCCGATACATCATTCGTTGATGCGCCTGACGGCGCTGACACCCCGACCTGATCAGATTCGCTTCCGCCAAGCCGAGAAGCTGCCGATGCGCCCATCCAGAGGCTGAACCAGCCACGGGTAGGGGAACATCTCGGTCGGAGCGATCCGGTCGGCGATCCGGCGGAAACCGGGGACCGGAGCGAACGTCACCGCCACCGGGCGACCGTCCAACACGTCCACCGGTCGTCCGCGGTGCACCTCGACGTCACGCCGGGTCGCCAGATCGGCGAGCGTCTCGGCGAGGAACACGAGCCGCTTGGCTGACAGTCGCAGTCGGGCGAGGAGCGCCTCATCGAACACGAACACCGCCGGAAGGTCCGGATGCGCGGCGAGCGCCGGATCGTCATCGCCGAGCGACTCAGCGGTCAGCCACACCGCGTCAGGCGCTGCCCCTGTGCTTCGGATCGTCCCTGCTTCCGGCCCCGGATCGAACCCCGAGGACACGTGCTCAACCCCGCCGGACGGCTGCCACACCGGCTCCTCGGGCCAGTCGGCGATCGGACACGCCGGACGACGCGCGCACCCCCGGCACAGCTCCGGCGCGCGCCGTTCCACCTGTGAGCGACTGAACCCGTAGTGCTTCGACGAGCCAACACCAACCGTCCACTGCCAACCCAGGCGATTGGCGGCTCGCGAGCCGTCGAGGAGATGCCGGAAGAAGTGCTCCTCCCCCACCTGCCACGCACCGTCACGACGCACCGCCCACTCGCTCGATAACCACATCCGGGTCTGGTTGACGAGCCAGCCATCGCGTTCGAGCTCGGTGAGGGTCGCGTCCACACAGGCCATCGACCGGTCCCAGTCCGCGTCCGCCTCGACGTGGGCCCGCTCGCGCCGCACGCCACGAGCCGTCGCCGCACCGTTGTGCAGGTACCAATGACGGGCGTACTCCTGCCACATCAACTCGTCACGAAACTTGGCGACATCTCGACCCGGACCACCGGCGACATGACGCCACACCTGACGCAGCGTGAGGAGGCCGTGCCGGATGTGGGGCGACAGGCCCGAGGCCCCCCGATCCGATTCCGGCAGCACCTGGTTGCGACGCTCGGCGTACCCGGCGACATCGAACGCGGCGAGTGCGGCGTCCGCCGGCGACTGGCCACCACGGAACCGGTCCGACCCGACGATGCGATCGGGGTCGTCGACGAGGTCGGCGAGATGGTCCGCCACCCAGGTCTCGGCGGCGTCACGCCCGGTGCCGGGAGTCGGCAGACTGGTACCCATCGCCAGAGTGTCCCATCGCCGGTGGCGATCTCACGGACCTAGCCTCCGATTATGACGTTCGCGCGATTGCTGCTCGGTGCGGCCCTCACCGGTGCCGGCATCGCCCACCGGACGACGCACCGGACCGAGTTCCAAGCCCAGGTGCCCAACTGGTTCCCGATCGACGCCGACATCGTGGTCATCGCCTCGGGCGTCGTCGAGATCGCCCTCGGTCTCGCCCTGATCGTCCTGCCGCGACAGCGGGTGATCGTCGGCGCGATCGTGGCCGGCTTCTTCGTGGCGATCTTCCCGGGCAACGTATGGCAGTGGCTCGACGGCGAGTCGGCGTTCGGTCTCGGCACCGACACCGAACGCTTCGTCCGCCTGCTCTTCCAGCCGGTGCTCGTCGCCTGGGCGCTGTGGTCCACCGGCGCCTGGAGGGCATGGCGCGACCGTTCCGCCCTCGCCCCCCGAGTCGAGCAGGGATCGAGGACGGCACGGTCCATTCCGGATGCGAGGCCTGAGCGCGTCAGTCGTCGTCGTGGACGACGGTGAACGGCACCTCGATCTCGGCGATGTTCACCTCCGGTTCGTACGAGGCACGCAGGAACAGCACCACCTTGTACTCACCGTCGGCCAGATCCGCCATCGGTCGGGCGTTCATGGAGAACTCCTCGCCGAGCCCGGCGTGAGCAAGACGGACCTCGGATGGTTCCCTGCTCTCCCCCACCCGTTGGCTTTGGAGTGGCATTGGACCAAGCACGGCGGCACCGCGCTGGCGTAACTTCTAGGCGTAACGCACGTCTCGCGGCAACATAAGTCCAGTTCAGAGAGCTGCTAGCCGATTCCCCCAGCTCCACCAAGGGGGACTTGTAGAAATACGAGTTTTCTCTGGTGCGAATCAGGCCGCGCAGAAGGCAATGTTCCTGAATTCGCGGTTTTCGGGGCTGTGGGTAACCGACCCAAAGCTCACCATTGGCGCCGGACCCCAAAAGTTATTGACTTCCATGGGTTCGAATCCCACCCACTCCGCCGTGGGGTCTTAGGAGAAAAATCGGTCTGAGACACCGAACTGAGATGAGTTATGAGCTGCGATATTTCTTGTAGAGATGAAGACAGGTTGTGTCACTCATCTAGTCGCCTCAACCACCACAACTGCCCCAACGACCACGGTTGCACCGACAACAACCATTGTGCTTCCAGCCACAGGGTCATCGGACGGGACAGCTACTCAAGTGCTACTTGTGCTCGGAATTGGTGGTCTCTTGATGTTGTTTGCTCGCCGTCGACTAGATGCTGGCGGCTAAGAAGATTCTCGGCTCGAAATGCTTGCGAAAACAGGTGTGGCAGGACTGATCCCGGAAGCCGCAACTCTCGTCAGGCTGTGTGATTTCCGAATCAGAATCGTGTGATCACCGCAACAGGCGCTGCCAGAAACCCTCTGTCAACACTGGCTCAATCTTCTCTTCAAACACCCCACCAAGGTTGTCCCTGTGCGCACTGGGTCGGAACTTGGGTATGCCATGAAAATGCTTGGGTCTGCGAGTTCGCACAGTTTGGTCATGAATGTGTCAACAGTGCGACAGGTGCTTCCGGACCTGCGCCCATCGCTGGACCACTTACTGTCCGGCAACGGATCGTCCTGAGCACATCCATCCGCACATGTCGGACTTGGAACTCCACATCTGCGACGATGCTGAGATGATCTTCAAGTCAGCCGACATCAGCAGCGCAGCATTCGAGGCCGCAACCGGCTGGGAGATCAAGCCCGAAGGAGCCTGCAAGCGCGACGTGTGCGTTCCGCTCAGCGATAACCGGGATATCCCCTCCATCGCCCAACGACTCGGGATGGCAGTGGTCACTGACGACACCACCGGTCAGGTGGCAATCGGACCAGCCTCGCTTGGCGGCAAAGCCCTCGACACGGCGGTGATGCCCGATGTCGTCCTTCATGACCTCGACGGCAATGAAGTCAACCTCTCACGCTTCCACGGCGAGAAGATGGTGCTCGTCGGCTGGGCTCCTTATTGAGGCTGCCGCTATGACCTGCCAGTCTGGCAGGCCCTCCACGCCGAACTTCGCGACGCCGGAACACCGGTCACGATCGTCACTGTCGCCATAGAAACAGACGGCGCTGACGCCGTGCGCGAATACATCGACGCTGCGAATCCGCAGCACCCGTCGCTCATCGATACCGAGCATGTTCTCGAGCGCGTATTCGGTGTTGTGAACATCCCCAACGTCGTATGGATCGACGAGGCCGGCATGATCGTCCGGCCGGCGGAACCAGGCTGGGCAGGACCTGCCGAGTACCCGGAATGGCTCGCGGAAATCATGGCCGATCGAGAGCGAAAAGCCGCTGAGCAGGGAGAGGAGGCGTTGGCCGCTCTACGCGCAGGCCAAGACCGGAACTCCTACGCCGACGCCATTCGCGATTGGGCAGCCAACGGCGGCAACTCTCGATTTGCCATGGCACCTGATGACGTCGTCCTCGCATCGCGCCCGCGCGATATTGGCCGATCAGAGGCAGCTGCTCGATTCGAACTTGGAGCCGACGCATGGCGACGTGGCGACCGGCAATCAGCATTTGCTCACTGGCGCGAAACCCATCGCCTCGAACCAGACAACTGGACCTATAAGCGTCAGGCCTGGTCGCTCGTCGGTAACGAAGCAGCAGGCGGCGGCGAATTCGGTCGCCTCATGCAGTTCGGAACCGATGAGTCATGGCCTTTCGACGGCGACTTCAACGCAGACACAGCAGCAACTGCGCCCGGCACCTACTACCCCAAAACGATCGACCTGTAACGACGGACACCGTTTGGGCTCACGCGGCGCCATCCGCGCCCCGGTCATCAACGCGACCCGTTCGCGATGACACGCCAACCCTGTGACAACGAGTCCCGGCAGAGCCGGCGGTCCGGACACGGCATCGAGCGCCCACGAATCAGCACCCTTCATCGCCCTTTATGGCGTGCTCTACAGTGAGCATCACTCCACAACCCTTGCTCAAGGGTTGCTGAACGAGGAGACGGCTGTGCAACAAACCGACCACGGACTTGAGTTCGTTCGAACACCCGACGACCGATTCAATGACCTGCCGGACTTCGGCTACCAACCTCACTACACAACCGTCGACGGTCTCCGAATGGCATACGTCGACGTTGGGCCACACGACGGGCCAACGGTCCTCCTACTTCACGGAGAGCCCGCGTGGAGTTACCTCTATCGGCGAATGATCCCGCCTCTCGCCGCTGCTGGCTACCGGTGTATCGCGCCGGACCTGATCGGTTTTGGCCGCTCTGACAAACCGGTCGAGCAGGCGGCGTACACATACAACGGTCACGTCGCCTGGCTCAAGGCCTTCCTCGATGCGATCAACCTCCCAGCCGGCAGCCGATTCTTCGGACAGGACTGGGGAGGGCTGCTCGGCCTGCGTCTCGTGGCCGAGCAGCCGAACCAATTCGGCGCCGTTGCGATTGGCAACACGGCGCTTCCTGCAGGCGAAACACTTGGGCCCGGGTTCGATGCGTGGCTCGCATACTCTCAGAGCCCTCGCTTCACCGACGTCGGTGCCCTTTTCTCCCGCGCTGTCGCAGCTCGAGCGCTTTCCACTGGCGAGATCAACGCCTACCGAGCGCCATTCCCCGATATTTCGTTCATGGCAGGGGCCGTTGCCTTCCCAGCACTCGTTCCGATCACCCCCACCCATGAGTCGGTTGTGGAGAATCGCGCCGCTTG
Organism: Ilumatobacteraceae bacterium; assembly: GCA_040263235.1. Classification (GTDB taxonomy): domain Bacteria; phylum Actinomycetota; class Acidimicrobiia; order Acidimicrobiales; family Ilumatobacteraceae; genus Casp-actino5. The sequence continues at coordinate 953 of JBDQKN010000055.1, read as the reverse complement.
GGAGGTGCTGGCTGGTCGAACCCAACCGTTCCTGACACTCTGGTGCCCCGAGGATCCGGTGCTCGGGCATCTCGCAACGTCGTTTATCAGGCATATCCCTGGTGCGGCTGGCCAGCCGCACCAGCAGTTTCAGCCCGGAGGGCACTTCGTGCAAGACGACCGAGGCGAAGACATTGCAGCAGCGCTCATCGCATGGTGGGACGCCGTTGGGGCCAGCTGAGCAACAGAAGTGACTACCCCGGGTCAACCACCGGACCTTCGTAACGAGCAAAGTCGATAGAAACAGCGTCGAGGTCTCCTCCAGTGGCGTCGTGCACAGGGTGCAACTCGTCAACCCAAAGGTTCATCGAGACCTCGACCGTCACCATGTTTCGAAGGTGGCCACCCGACTGACGATCGTCGGCGATGCCATGCAGATGGATCCCCGGAATCGCACCGTCAGCTGCGTTGTCGGGGAACCGGAATCCCACCATCGTCCCGACCCAAGAATCGAATGAGAAGCGACTCTCGTCGTCGATGATCTCGCCGAGCGTCTCCCCCTCGTATCGAGGGGGAGACACCGTGCGAAGGACGACATCGCTGAAGCTGCCGTGGATCTCAACCGCACAGACCACCGATTCGGGATTGATGTGGTGTTGTTCAAGATAAGTATCAATGATCGTCAATGTCGCCTCAACATCTGAAGCGCCATCAAGGTTGACCCGATGGCGTCTTCCTCCGTGGGCAGCAACGCCGAAGGCCACCGTCTCATGTGGGCCGACAGGAATCGGGACGCCGGTCACCGGCACCCGCCACGTATGACCTCCGAGGCTCACCACCTCGCCAGCGATGTCGTGCATGACACCAAGCCCGAGAATGCTGCCGTCAAACTCCTCGGACACCGTGGCCGCAGCCGAATAGTCCCCAGCGAAAAGTCGCCCCGCAGTTCGGACCTGGTCAACGTGCCCATGCCC
>JBDQKN010000054.1:0-10580 GCA_040263235.1 Ilumatobacteraceae bacterium | reverse complement strand
ATCCAGGGTGAGCGCGAAATGGCCAGCTACAACAAGACGCTCGGCAAGTTCCAGCTCGTCGACCTGCCGCCCGCCCCTCGTGGCGTGCCGCAGATCGAGGTCACCTTCGACATCGACGCGAATGGCATCGTGCACGTTTCCGCCAAGGACCGTGCGACGAACAAGGAGCAGTCGATGACCATCACCGGTCAGTCGACCCTCGATAAGGACTCGATCGACCAGATGATCAAGGACGCCGAGGCACACGCCGAAGAGGACCGTCAGCGCCGTGACGAGGCCGAGGTTCGCAACAACGCCGATTCGCTCGTCTACCAGACCGAGAAGGTTCTCCGTGAACAGGGCGAATCGGTCTCCGATGAGGAGAAAGCCGCCGTCGAGGGCCCGCTCGCAGAACTGAAGTCGGCGCTTGAGGGCAGCGATACCGCTTCGATCAAGGAGGCCACTGAGAAGCTCATGGCTGCCAGCCAGGCGTTCAGTCAGAAGCTCTACGAGGCAGCGGCCCGTGATTCCGGTGCCGACGGTTCGTCGGCGTCGGGTCAGGACGCCGACGCCACTGCGGCCAACGACGACGACATCGTCGACGCCGAGATCGTCGACGAACAGTGAGCGACATGTCGGCGCACGACGACAGCGACGACGTTCTCGATCCGGCCGATGAACGCGGCTCCGAGGTGGAGGATTTCACCTCGGAGACCGAGCGTCCCACCTCGGTGAAACCGTCAGCCAACAGCGACTTCGGCGCTGGTGATCAGATCGATCTCGAAGGCCTCGACGACCTCACCGAGGGATCGTCCGACGAGGAGGCGGTCACCGTTGACGTCGAAGCGATGTTCTCCGAACTCGAGAGGTTCAGGGACCTTGCGATGAGGACGCAAGCCGACTTCGAGAACTTTCGGAAGCGGGCCGCTACCCAAGTGGGAGACGAGGTCGACCGGGCAACCGGACGGATGGCCGAGGCGTTCCTCCCGGTACTCGATGCCGCGGAGGCGGCATTCGTACGCCACCCCGATGAGGTCGGTCCGCTGCTGAATCTCCTGCTTGTCGAGCTGAAGAAGCTCGGTCTCGAAAGCCTCGACCTCGCCGGCGAGCCGTTCGATCCCGAGGTGGCCGAGGCGGTTGCCCATGAGCCTGGCGAGGGTGGAGACATCGTCGTTGCCGAGGTGCTGCGAAGCGGCTTCCGCTGGAAGGGCCGCACCCTGCGTCCCGCCATGGTCCGCACCAAGGACTGACATGAGCGCCCAGCGCGAGTGGTTCGAGACCGACTACTACTCGGTTCTCGGGGTCAGTCCCGATGCCACCGCGAAGGAGGTCACCCGCGCCTATCGCAAGCTGGCCCGCGAACTTCACCCCGATCAGAATCCTGGTGACAGCGCGGCTGAAGAGCGCTTCAAGCAGGTGGCTGCCGCCTACGACGTGCTGGGTGACGACACCAAGCGCGCGGAGTACGACGAGGTTCGACGTGTCGGGCCCATGGCTGGCAGGGGTGGCCCTGGCGGGTTCAGTTTCAGCGCCGACGACATGTCAGGTTTCGGCGACCTGTTCGGCCAGATGTTCTCGCCAGGAGGCCGCACCCGGTCCTCGTCTGGAGTTGGACCGCGGCGTGGCGCAGATCAACAGGCGCGCCTCATACTCGACTTCGCCGATGCTGCCCGTGGGGTGACCACCACTATCAACGTCACCTCTGATGCCTCGTGTGGGGCGTGTTCGGGCACTGGGGCGAAGGCGGGCACGAGTCCCCGTCCCTGTTCCACCTGTGGCGGCCGGGGAGTCATCGACGACAACCAGGGGCCGTTCTCGTTCTCCAGTCCGTGCCGAACCTGTCAGGGTCGAGGTTCTGTCATCGACGATCCCTGTTCCACCTGTCGTGGAACTGGAGTCGCAGCGCAGCAGCGCAATGTGCAGGTTCGTATCCCGGCCGGTGTCGACGATGGGCAGACCATCAGGCTGAAGGGCCGGGGAGCACCAGGTCGCCACGGCGGCCCGGCTGGTGACCTTCTGGTCGAGGTTGGCGTTCGCCCCCACGATCGGTTCACCCGATCTGGAGCCAACCTCCTCGTCACGGTTCCGATCACCTTCGCTGAAGCGGCGCTCGGTGGTGAGATCGAGGTACCCACACTCGATGGGGCCTCAGTGCGACTCCGTGTTCGGCCGGGAACCCAGAGCGGCTCCCGCCAACGGGTGACCGGTAAGGGTATCGATCTGACTCGACGCGGGCAGACCACTCACGGTGACCTCATCGTGCAGGTGCAGGTGCAGGTGCCGACCGAACTCGACGAGGCCGAGCGAGCAGCGGTTGAGGCACTCGCCGCTGCGACCCGGCTCAACCCCCGTACCGGCGAGGCCTATGGTGGTGACGGGTCATGAACATTCGAAGTCCGCATCACGCTGTGTACGTCATCTCGGTCGCCGCCGAGCTCGCTGGTATGCATCCTCAGACGCTGCGGATCTATGAACGTCGCGGACTGGTCAACCCTGCTCGTACATCGGGAGGGAATCGCCGGTACAGCGACCATGACATCTCGTTACTGCGACGGATCAGCGAGTTGGCTGAATCTGGAATGAACCTCGAGGGGATTCGTCGGGTGATGGAACTCGAGGCAGAGGTGGCAGCGCTGCACCGTCGACTCGATGACGCCGAGCGCCGTCTTTCCTCCGCTTCAGACGAGGCCGAACGTCGACAGCGGCGCGACCTTGTTCCCCTCAGACAGGCGGTCACCCTCTACGGCGAGCGATTCAGGTTCCCCGGCGTCTAATCCGTACCGGGTGATCATCACTCGTGCGGCATCGGCCTGTTGAGGTATCGAATCGCCATCCGTGCAGGGTGCACACCAGATCGTCCCCTTCGATTTCGCCGAAGATCGACAGGTCGGCGTTGCGGTGTGGGCATCGACGTTGCACGAGGAACTCACCGACCTCGACTTCATCAGTTTCTGTGACCTCCCCATGGAGTCGAACCTGCTTGGCCGCTGCCTCCGCCTCGGTGAGCATCATCCGCTCCACCGATAGCGACTTGATGAAGTTGTAGAGGTACTCGTTGTAGGGCCCGGACCGCCAGGCCCGGAACCGACAGGACAGCAACAACGAGTTCGACCAGTCGACTGCCCCATCGGCAACCACGGTCTCGAGCAGATCACGAGCAATCTCGAACCGGAAACCGGGGGTGGACCCGATGTCGGTGTCCGCCGTACCGGCGAACACTCGGGCGGCCGGGAAGTCGACGATGATGTCAAGCGGTGCGCCGTCATCGTCGGTGCGGATCACGAGCGGAGAACCGATGGCGGCACACACCGTTGGGGCCAAGCGCATCAGCGGTTCCCACCACGCTGCCATCGAAGTAACGATGTCGGTCCTCGGGCGGGCCCACGACCGGCGCAGATCGGAGAGCCACCCTGCCCAGTCGGCCTGGTAGCGCTTGAGGTAGGACCGTTTGTCGGCGAAAATCTCCGCCACCTCATTCTCCGGAATCGGATGAACGACAGAGATCTCATCGCCGACGTTGATCGTCGATCCGGGGATTACCAGCAATCCCCTTCTGTCAGCTGTGGCAAGCCGATCAAGGAACCAGCGTTGGTCGGGGAAGATGCTCGGCTCGTCACCATCGATCATGTTGAGGTGAAACAAGTCGGCATCGAGGAAGGCTGGTGGACCAGCACTTGGCACCACGGCGCGGGCATCGAGAGCCTCTACATAGCGCATTGCCCGAGCACCCTGGCTCTCGGTCTTGGTTGCGCAGAGTCGAGCCATCTCGTCAGCAGGAAGGTCGTAGACCATGGGGTACCAGATCGCGCCTGAGTACTGCAGCCAGTGAAGGTCGATGGGGCCGTGGGAAGCGAGGGCTGAGAGATCGGTGGTGCGGCAGTCATTCTGATTCACGACCCGGTGCGCTCCGTCTGATACCACGATCGCCGAGTCGCCGCCCGGGCCGTCGGTGATCGACGTTTCGACATGGATCGCCACGCTCAGCCCCGCCCGCAACTCAAACTCGACCCCGTTACGGGTGTGAACGAATTCGGTGAATCCGAGCGACCTGAGCGTTCGCTCCTGCTCACCCGTCGGAAAGTCGGGCAACAGGATCGGTACATCTCGCCGAAGGTGATCGACCAGCCACGACTCGTCGAGGTGATCACCGTGAAGATGCGAGATGTAGAGGTAATCGGGGTTTTCGATGCGGGCCATCACCCCGGCGTCGAGCAGGTCGTTGCGAGGAAAGACGAACCACGATCCGTGGAATGCCGGTACGAACCATGGGTCGCACAGGATCGAGCCCGCCTCACATTCGACGAGGAGCCCGGCATGCCCGACCGATGTGACGAGCACCTCAGGCAACCGGTGGGTCGGTGTATTGCTGGCCGCGCCGTGAGACGTGCTCGGTCCAGGTGCCACCATCCCAGTAGCGCAGTTCGAAACGTCCGGAGGGGTCCGCATACCAACCGGCGGGGGCAGCCGCCCCAGCAGGTGCGGGATCGGGAGTCGGTGCGGGAGTTGAGGTGGTGGCGGGCCCTGACGCCGACTCGGGCTGCAGCGCCCAGCCGGCCGAAGCTACCGTCGGGGCGGAAGTTGCCGTGGGCGCCGAAGCTGCGGGCTCGTCGGTGCCGGTGCGCGGACGCGACAGGTAGGCGACGATCTCGGTGCCAGCCGGGACGATGGAAACTACGGTCCATCCATCGGCTGAATGCGAGTCGAGCATGGGGGTGAGCGTCGACGCCTGGAAAGACGAGACGCTGATCGACGTGTACTCCAGCATGCGCGAACCCTACCGCCAACGGCAGACTGGGGTCATGGCAGGCACACTGATTGCTCTCGACGGGTACGCCATCACCGATGCGATGGAGACCCTCACAGCAACGCTCGCGATCGGCGTCGGCATGGCAGTGGTTGCGATACTGGTGTTGTTGGCAGCAGGCCAACGGTCGCTGCTTACCCCGGTGGTTCGGTTCCGCTCGACGATCACCCTGGTGCTTGCCGGTGGGGCGATGGCTGGTTCGCTGTACTTCTCCGAGGTGGCCAACTACATCCCTTGCCGGCTCTGTTGGTTCCAGCGGATTGCGATGTACCCATTGGCGGCGATCGGTCTCGTAGGAATGATTCGGCGGGATCCCGGTGCCCGGTGGTATGCCCTTCCGATCGCAATCGTTGGTGCAGGCGTTTCGGCCTGGCACTACCTCATCGAGTGGAGGCCCGGTCTTGACACGGGCGCTTGTTCAGCGACGGGGCCGGCGTGTTCAGACATCTGGTTCAGGTCCTACGGATTTGTGACCCTGGCGTTCATGGCGCTCATGGCCTTCGTTGGGGTGATCGTGGTCAACCTCATTCCGGGCGAGGACACCTAGTTGCGTCTCGCTGTTCTGGTCGCGGTGGCGCTACTCGCCGCCTCATGCTCCAACGACACCGGTCTGGTCGTGGTCTTTGAGTCAACGACCACCTCAGAGCCTGCTGCCCCCACACCCACCACCACGATTGCCAGCTCTACCACCACGATTGCCGGCTACGGCGACCAGTTGCGGTCGGTGATCGTCGAGGGTGACCGGTTGCCGCCGCTGAACGATTTCCACGTCGACCCGGCCGTCGGCCGTCCGATACCGACCCTCATCGGCGAGGACTACTCGGGTGGCAGCATGTCGATCGGTCCGGACACCGGATCACCGATGCTCCTCGTGGTCCTTGCGCACTGGTGCCCACATTGCAACAACGAAATACCTGAACTCAATCGGATTCGCGATGCCGATTTATGGCCCAAGGACCTTGTCGTCGTTGGTATCTCAAGCGCAGTTTCCCCTGATCGCCCAAACTTCCCACCTGAGCGTTGGCTTGAGGACAAGGATTGGACGTATTCGGTTCTCGCCGATGGGATCGACGAGGACCGTCAGGTATTCGTTGCTGGCGACGCCCTTGGTGTTACCGGCTATCCGTTCATGGTGGTTGTCGATGGAAACGGCATCGTCCGGGGGCGCTGGAGCGGAGAGCGTGGAGCAGACAGCCTTGTAGCGCTCGTCAGCGATCTGATCGACCCGCCAGCCGACGTCTGAGTGCTGGCTCGATTCCCCAGCGGTCGACCAACTCGTCGACTCGACGGGCTGCGTCGACGTCGTGTCGACCAGACCTGACGGCACGGATCATGAGGTTCTTGGCAGTGTGTTCCCCGCCGATGAACTCGATCACGTCGGTGTCCCAGCCGTGGGCAGCACAAATATCGGCGCGAACGGTGTCGGTGAGTAAATCTCCGAGTCGTTCACGCACGATGCCATGCCGAACCAGTGCATCGAACCCCTCAGGTGGGGCGCTTTTCTCGATCTGGTCTTGGAGGTCGTGTTGACAGCACGGGGCGACCAGAACGATGTCGGCGTTCCAGCGAATGGCCGATGCCAACGCGTCATCGGTAGCGGTGTCACAGGCATGTAAGGCGATGACGAGATTCGGTTCCGCTCCTTCGAATGGAGACCACCCGTCAATCGTTCCCTCGACAAATCGAATCCGGTCCCATTCAAGGTCGGCCACCGTTTGGTTCAACCGAGCAATCAGTTCCCCCTTGAGGTCGACCCCGGTCGTGTCGACCTCGAAACCGAGGTGACTCAGATGGTGATGGGCTGCCAACGTGAGCACACCTGATCCGCAACCGAGATCGACTACTCGAATGACAGAACCATGCGAACGGTCCGAGACTGTGCCATTCAGAATGTCGATGAAGCGTTGGACCTGACGGAACTTGGCCCGCGCTGTTGGTTTCACCCCATGCTCGATAGTCGAGATTCCTGCTGCCACGAGGAAAGGCGCATCTTCATCAACGAGGTGCTGACGACTCCGGTCGTGGTCGGTCTCGACCGTGGTGGCTGTGGGCTGGTGTCGAACCGACTGAACTGTTCCCTTGCGAGCAACGGTCACCTGCAGATCTGAAGCAGTGGTTCGCAGGTGGGCGGTTCTCATACCATCGACGAAGCAGGCCACGAATCGCTCGATCGCCTCATCGTCGACGAGATTCACGATGTCGGTTTGACGTCCGTCGAAGCACTCGAACTGCACGTGTCGACCGCCTGCAACGACTACAGGACGTATCCGAACGCGCTCATAACTCGGAGTCGATCCGCGGCGCGCGCCGCGGAGGACGGCATCGACGAAATCGACCTGATTGACAACCCGGGCTATGTCACGGATGCGTTCAACGTCGACGTCGCTCATGGGGTGATCTCCGCGACCGCTGCGTTGGTGAGGGCGGTCCACACCGCTGCGTCGTCGTATCCAAAGGCCCACAGGCCGACTCCGCCGAAGCCGGCGCGCCTCGCCATCTGAACCCGCTCGGCGACGCCTTCAGCGTCCACCCAGTGCATTCGTCGAGTTTGCACACAACTGGTGGTTCCATCGTTGTGCTCGAGGTCGTATGTCGCCGACCATTCACCAGCAATCGGGTCAAAGACTGCATTCGATCCCCGAAGCGCAAGGAGGTCATCGACGGTTGCGGCCGTGATCCCAGTGCGGCCCGGAGCGTCGCTGGGGCAGGTTCCAACGGTCGCGATCGGCCAGTTGTATCCGTAGGACGGGATGCCGAGAACCACACGGTCGAGGTGCTCGGGATCGACGACGGCAGTGATGCCAGCGATGACATCCGCGACCCAGTCAATGGGGGCGATTGGGCCGGCTCCTGAGGTCGAATAGTCGTAGGCCATGATCCGCAGGTGGTCGACGATGCCGACGATCGTGCCGTGGTCGTACACCCAGTAGCCAAGTTCGCCAGTGTCGGCGAAGACATATACGGGTGGGACGCTCACGCTGACCGTTCGCCCCTCGGCGTGCATGGCGTCGGTGAGTTCCACAATGAAGTCCACCCAGGCGGGTTTCGTGTCGACCCATGTGGCGGGGTCGTCAGCGAAAGCAAACTGCTCGTAGTCGATGTCGATTCCAGCATGGTCACCATCGATAACGAGGGCAACGATCTCATTGATGTGTCGTTGCCGGTCTACTGGATCTTGCAGGATCGCTGACATCTCACCGGCCGGCATGCCGTCGAGAATTGCGGGCAGCACATCGACCCCGGCGTCGTTCAGAAGGGCGAGAAACTTCTCGCCCTGTTCAGTGTTGAGGTAGGGGTCAGGGAGGATTTCGGTAGCGCCGGTCGCCGACCACCAAAAGGGTGAGACCTCTCGCAGGGACCCAAGGCGTTGGCCTGTCTCGGCTGGATCTGCCAGATGGCGATCAAGAGTCCAGTAGGGAACCCAGGCATCGATGGCAACAGCCCCCGGCGGGCTGACCCGCTCGCTGTCGGTGTCACCGGTGGAGTCTGTTGCCACGGCCCAGAGAATCACGAGAATGGCGACGATTGCCGCGCCGGTGAGCAGGAACAACGACCTGGTTCGGTGAGCAGGAGCATCCCTAAAGGGGAGTGCGCTCGGATCGAGTCCAACGAGGGTGTCGAGGATGACAGCTCTCGGGGCAGGTTCAAGATCGCGGACGTTTGGTACGCCGATGACCCAGCATCCAGCGGCGCAGGCTGACGCCATCCCAGTGGGTGAGTCCTCGATCGCCACACAGTCTTCGGGGCGCACCCCGAGGCGTTGTGCAGCGGTCAGGTACGGCTCGGGATGGGGTTTGCCATGTGTGACGTCGTCACCACAGACGACTTCGACGAAGGAGCCTGGTGGGAGAGCTTCGATCACCGCGTCGGCAAATCGGCGCCACGACATGGTGACGAGAGCGCAGGGAATTCCGGCCGAGTTCAGCGCGGAAAGGAGTTCTCGAGCCCCGGGCCGCCAGGGGATTTCCCGCCGTATGGAGGCCACCACATGATCGAGGAGCCGCTCGACGAGTTCGACAGGTGTGAGGGTGACCGGAGAATTGGCGATGATGTACTCGGCGGCATCGATCAGATCGGAACCCACCAGATGGTGGGCGTGCTCGTCTGACCACTGGCCACCAAACGACTCGACGATCTGGAACTCTGCTTCGATCCAGTACGGCTCGGTGTCGACCAAGGTGCCGTCCATATCCCACAGCACTGCTGCGGGGGGCGGGGACATCGGGTCAGTTCTCTTGGACGAGTTCGATCAAGGTGCCGAAGCTGCCCTTGGGATGCACGAAGGCCACGGTTGTGCCGCGACTACCGGGGCGGGGTGCTGCGTCGATCGGCGTAGCACCGGCGGCAATCATCGAGGCGAGGGCTTCACCGCAGTCGGCGACTCGGTACCCGATGTGGTGAAGTCCTTCGCCGCGCTTCTCGATCGCCTTGGCCACCGGCGAGTCATCCCGGGTGGGGGTGAGGAGCTGGACGTAGCTTTGCGCAACTTTCAGCAACGCTTCCTCGACACCATCGGATTCGACCACCTCGCGGTGGTCGACGGTGGCCCCGAAGGCACGGTGGTAGTAGTCGATGGCCGCCTCAAGGTCGCGAACGGCGATGGCCACATGGTCGATCTCGGTCAGGATCATGGCGACAGTCTGCCTGATCGATCAGCCGCCGAGACGACGGAACACGGTGATCCGGTCCTCGCCGATGCGCTCACGCTTGGCTGGATCATCGATGCCGAGGCCCTCCGAGGGAGAAAGGCACAGCACCCCGACCTTGCCCTCGACCTCGTTGCGATGGACCGATCGGGCAGCCTCGCCGACCTCGGTAAGCGGATGGACGCGACTGAGCAAGGGCTGGATTCGACCTTGGTCAATCAGGCGGTTGGCGGCCCATGCCTCGCTGTAGTTGGCGAAGTGTGAAGAGAGCAGCCGCTTCAACTTCATCCAGAAGTGTCGGTTGTCGAATTCGACCATGTAGCCCGATGTGGCAGCGCAGGTGACAACGGTGCCGCCTCGCTTCACTGCGAAGATCGATGCTCCCATCGTTGACCTACCTGGATGTTCGAAGACGATGTCAGGATCCTCGCCGGTCAGCTCACGGATTTTCTTGCCGAAGCGGCGCCACTCCGACTCGTCCTGGGTGTGCTCGTCGCTCCAGAACTGGTAGCCCTCGGCGCGCCGGTCGATCACTGCCTCGCATCCCATCTCGTTGAGAAGCGCGGCTCGCTCGGGCGAGGAGACAACGCCGATTGGAGTGCCGCCGCCGTTGAGCACGTACTGCACGGCGTAGCCGCCGATGCCGCCGGTCGCTCCCCAGATCAGCACTGAATCGCCCTGCTTCATCCGTGCCCCGTTGTCAGAGACGAGCATTCGGTAACTGGTCGAATTGCAGAGGGCGTTGACTGCTGCCTCTTCCCAGGTGAGGTGGGTGGGTTTGGGCATCAGCTGGTTGGCCTTCACCACGGCGAGGTCGGCGAGTCCACCGAAGTTGGTCTCGAAGCCCCAGATTCGTTGGTTGGTGGCGAGCATCGAGTCGTCGTGTGCCGACGGGTCTTGGTCGTCAACATGGTTGCAATGCACCGTCACTCGGTCGCCGGGCTTCCAGTTGCGAACGGCGGAGCCCACCTGAAGGACTACGCCGGAGGCATCGGAACCGATGATGTGCTCGTCGCGGCCGTGTCGCGCCGACCATTCCGACTCGCGGGCGAGCCGGTCGAGAAAACCGAAGGTGGGCAACGGTTCGAAGATCGAGGTCCAGACCGTGTTGAAGTTGATGGAGGACGCCATGACTGCGACGTAGACCTCGT
>JBDQKN010000053.1:0-10682 GCA_040263235.1 Ilumatobacteraceae bacterium | reverse complement strand
TCGTCGTCGCCGAGGCCGAGCTTGTCGAGCAGTTCGGCGTAGAACTGCGGTTCGATCGAGCCGAGCGATACCCATTCGCCATCTGAACATTGGTAGGTGTCGTAAAAGTGCGCCCCGGTGTCGAGCATGCTGGCCCCGCGTCGCGAAGGGTCATGGATTCCCGAAGCCGACAATCCCCAGAACATGCCCATCAGCGTTGCCGTACCGTCGACCATGGCAGCATCGACAACTTGACCTGCTCCGGATCGTTGGGCTTCGAGCAGGGCACAAACGACGCCGTAGGCGAGGAACATGCCGCCACCACCGAAGTCACCGACAAGATTGAGAGGGGGTACCGGGCCAGTGTCATCGCGGCCAATGTGGGCAAGGGCACCGCCCAGCGCGATGTAGTTGATGTCATGACCCGCAGCCTGCGCGTAGGGGCCTGTCTGACCCCACCCGGTCATCCGGCCGAAGACGAGTTTCGGGTTGCGCTCCATGCACACCTCGGGCCCTACACCGAGTCGCTCCATCACGCCTGGTCTGAATCCCTCGATCAGCGCATCAGCCTCAGCCACGAGGTCGAGGAGCACCTCGACGCCGTCAGGGTTCTTCAAGTCGAGGGCGATATTCCTCCGATTTCGCTGCAACACGTCACGCACTGGTTCGGAGGGGATCCCTCGAACCGCTTGGGCTCGATCCACTCGGATGACTTCAGCACCCATGTCGGACAACATCATCGCTGCGAATGGTCCGGGTCCGATTCCGGCGATCTCGATGATTCGGTATCCGCTCAATGGTCCTGACATGTCTTCTGCTCCTTCTGAAGGTTGTAGTTACTGATGGGCTGCATCGCCGTGACGGATGATCTCGTCAACGACTACTGGCCAGAGGGGTTCGGGAATGTCGTGGCCCATGTCGGCGAGCCGCAGCAATCGAGCCCCCGGCACCGCCTCGGCTGTCGCATCGCCGCCCGACGGATGGATGAGGGTGTCGTCGTCGCCGTGGATCACGAGCATCGGGACGTTCACTGCCGCAAGACGGTCGGTTCGATCGCCCGAAGCGAAGATTGCAGCCATCTGACGGGACGCCCCTTCTGGGTAGAAGGCTCGGTCGTATGAGCGGGCAGCGTTCCGTCGTGCACGGTCGGCATCGTGGTAGCGCTTCGACGCCCACACCGCCCAATTCGACGAAGAATTGATGTACTCCTCGCGATCTTCTGGCGGTTCGGCAAGGAGCGCCTCCATCGCCTCGGGGGTGGGACGTCCGACATCGGGAGCCCCGGTTGTACTCATAATCGAAACCACCGAATGGAGGCGTTCGGGGTGTTCGATTGCCATGGTCTGCACGATCATGCCTCCCATCGAGGCTCCGACAGCATGTGCTCGCTCGACGCCGAGGTGATCGAGAAGGCCGATTCCATCTAATGCCATGTCAGAGAGCAGGTACGGCACTGGCGGCATCGTCCCTTCACCGCTCAGTGCAACGGTGAGGACCGCCGCCGAGTCAACCGCAACACCATCGAGATGCGAGGAGAGTCCGCAGTCTCGGTTATCGAAACGAACCACATGACGATCACGTTCAGCGAGCATGGAACAGAAACTGTCGTCCCAGCCGATCATCTGGGCAGTGAATCCCATCACCAACAGCAGGGTCGGGTCAGAGGGAGATCCAAATGTGTCGAACTCGAGTTCGATTCCCGATCGAAGCGCAGCGCGTGCCATCGATCGAGTGTGCCACGTGCACTCAGGTGCCGACGGGGTCGGACTCAATCGCTGCGCATCGAGTCGATGGCAGCATGAATCGTGTTCTGCACCCGCTCGGGTGTTCGAACATCAGAGAAACGCTGTTGACCACTCTCTCCACCCGACTCGATGAGGAGGTCGCCCGCACCGAGGATGCGCTCGAGAATCGATTGCTCGAAGAGGACATTGTTCACCCGACCGAGTGGTATCTCGATGCCGCGGCGGCGCAATACCCCCTCGCGAAAGATCACCCTGTCTGAGGTGACTACGAAGTGCGTCGTCGCCCACGCAACCCAGCGAACGGCGCCCCACAGCAGACTCACCACGATGGCGGTCGCTGTCAGCCAACGGAGCACTCCACCGAAACCGTTCCCATCGAAGGTCGATGCAGCGAGAAGCGCTAACCCAAGCGAGCCGATGAGCGCTGCTATTTGACGGATGAAGAACCACCAGTGTGGATGAAGTTCGACGAGGACGTCCTCATTCGGATTGAGTAGACGCTGCGGATAGGCCATGGGCAGGACAGTACCGTGGCTCCGTGGACCCGGATTCCCTACTCGTCGATCTTGACGATGATCAACGCCGGGCAGTGGTCTGTGATTCGTCGATGGTCGCTGTGATCGCAGGGGCAGGATCGGGAAAGACCCGTGTTCTCACGCGCCGGGTGGCCTATCGGGTTGCGAGTGACTCAGCCGATGCGCGCCACACCTTGGTGCTGACGTTCACCCGCGAGGCCGCAGGAGAGTTGAGGCGACGCCTTGGTGCTAGCGGCCTGCGCGATCGAATCGAGGCAGGCACCTTTCACTCCATCGCACTCGGACTGCTGCGGCAACGGTGGATCGATGCCGGGCGATCGCCCAAGACGATCATCGATGACAGGCGCCGGATCGTCACCGGTTTGCTTGGCGCAGACACCAGCAGCCGGGGAGGCCTCATCTGCGATGAGATCGACTGGGCATGCGCCCGCGGCCTCGACGCAGCCGGTTACGAGCACGAGGTCAGATCTCGACAGCGTCGCTCTCCTGTCGCCGAACGCATTCCTTCTCTCCTCGCCAGATACGCCGAGGAGAAGCGTCGGCGCGGAGTGCTTGACCTTGACGATCTCCTAGCCGTCACCACGACGGATTTGGCACGGGATGCGGACTTTGCTCGGGCAACCCGCTGGCGATTCCGACATCTTCTCGTCGATGAAGCCCAAGACCTGACCCCGCTCCAGCAGCGACTGCTCGATCAGTTGCGACTCGGTAACGACGATCTTTTTCTCGTCGGCGATCCAGCGCAGTCCATTTACGGATTCAACGGAAGCGACCCGGGACTTCTCCTCGATGTTCATGAGCGCTTCCCCGGCATTGAGGTCATCAGGCTTCCGGTCAATCACCGATGCACCCCCCAAGTGGTCGAGGCCGGAATCCAGGTTCTCAAGCATGCTGACATCACCGAACCGCTCGTCTCGGCGAGGGCTGACGGGCCGGGCCTTGAGATTCTCGAGTTCAGTGACGAGCATGCTGAGGCGGCGATGGTGGCTGACCGGGTAAAGCGTCTCGATCCACAGGAACTCACCCGAGGGCATGTGGCTGTTCTTGCACGAACTCATCAGCACTGTCGGATCGTCGAGGGCGCACTCGCTGCAGCGGGGATTACCCTGATCGGTCGAGGGCTTACCGGTGACACCCCGGGGAGACGTGCCCTAGATCAGGCTCGGCGATGCTCATCAGCATCAGCGTTGCGGTCGTGGGCACACGACGTTCTCGAGGGCGATGCGGTCCAGCCAGGCGATCCTCGTGACGGTGACGTCACTTCGGCCAGCGTTGCTGCAGCTGCATTGGAGTATCTGCGTGAGCAGTCCACCGGCGATGGCCACGGTTTTGCAAGCTGGGTTTCTTCGACCGATCCGTTCGGCCTTCGACGGCGTTCAGGGGTTGAAGTGCTCACGTTCCATGCGTCAAAGGGTCGGGAGTGGCCCTGGGTGTGGATCGTCGGGGTCGAAACCGGGTCGGTTCCCCATCGAAGTGCCACCACCCGCGCCGGAGCAACCGAAGAGGCGCGGCTGCTCTACGTTGCGATCACCCGATCGACCGAGACCTGCATCATCTCCTCTGCTGGAAGCAGGAACGGATACCGGCGATCTCCCAGCCCCTACCTGGCGGACTTCGCCAGCACTCCCCCGACGGTGACGGGCCCACCAGCCGAGATCATCACCCAAGTTGGGCACGTCTCAAGCGAGCACCGTCGTCGCGAAGCGCTACTTCAGTGGCGAACCCGGGCGGCCATGCGTGCTGGTGTTGTGCCCGAGTCGCTCTGTTCCGACCGGGCTCTCAATGCAATTGCCCGTGAGCAACCGGTGGACGTCGATGGGCTGGACCGCGCGACCCGATGGGGCCAGATCACGTCAGCTCGGTTCCTACCGGAAATTCTTGAGGCGATCTCACTCGTCGATGTCGACGACAACCGGGGCGTGATCACTCGGTGACGGCCCCTTGCGCGCATTCCGATCTACGGTCGACCAACGACTCCGCTTGCTGACCGAGGCTGATCCGAGGACGAGGTCAATTCGCAGACCGCGCCCCATGTGGAAGTCGCCGGATCGATAGTCCCACCAAGAAAAGATTCGGTCTTCGGGATGATGCTGACGCACGATGTCGGTCAAGCCCCACGTCTCGAGCGTTGCAAGTCGTTCACGCTCGGCGGGAGTGACATGGGTAGACAGGGAGAGTTTGGCCACGTCATAGACGTCGATATCGGCAGGTGCGATGTTGAAGTCGCCCGTCACGATGACGTCAGATGTCGCAGCGGTGTCCGCCTCGAGGTGAGCGTGGAGGCGGTCGAGCCAGCTGAGCTTGTACTCGTAGTGCGGGTCGTCGATCGCTCGGCCGTTCGGCACGTAGACACTTGAGACTCGGATCCCAGCGCACGTAGCTGTCAGTATTCGCGCGTCTGGATCGGGTTCTATCCCTGGAGCAAAGTTTGCGACCGGGTCGACGATGCCGACCTTGGAGATGATTGCAACCCCATTCCATCGGCCTTGTCCGTAGTGAACGCTCTCGTACCCCAGCGCCTCGAAGTCGAGAGCCGGGAAAGCGTCGTCGGCCATCTTCGTCTCTTGAAGGCACAACACGTCCGGGGAGACCTCAGAGATCCACTCGGTGACCCGCTCAAGTCGCGCCCGAAGCGAATTTACGTTCCAGGTTGCAACTCTGATCATGCGGTCGTCCCCCGAGCAGTGGCCTTCTTGGCTGGCACCTTCTTGGCAGCAGCCTTCTTGGCTGTGGCCTTCTTGGCCGGCACCTTCTTCACCGCAGCCTTCTTCACTGGCGCCTTCTTCACAGCGGGATTCGCCACTGAAGCCTTCTTCGCCGCCACCTTTTTCGCCGGGGCCTTCTTGGCAGCGGCCTTCCTCGCAGCAGCCTTCTTGGCAGGAGCCTTCTTGGCAGGAGCCTTCTTGGCAGAAGCCTTCTTCACCGGGCTCTTCGGCGGCACCGAGGCATCCGTCGACGAGGCGGTTGAGTTTCCACTCACCATCTCTGGCATCGCCACATCGATACTCCGCTTAGCAGCGGCGAGAGCGGTCACCACGACCGTGACGGCCTCTCCGAGGGCGAGTACCGAACGGGCACTGCGCGGTGCCGGGTCGGCCATCATCCTGAGCGGGAGATACACCGCAACAGCACCCACGCGGAGATAGGCACCGTGCGACGAATACGACTCGACAACCCCACTACAACTCGTGCCGACCGGATGATGTTCAACGAAATCGAGGAACGCCATCAGGTCATTCGTCGAGGTTCCCTTCGGCACTCGGTCGACACCGGGCTGTGCCACCTGTGGTTCCGGGTCGGGTCGACCGGCTGCCGGCCCTGGCGGTGGGGCCGTCGGAACTGGCATCGGCCGGCTCGCCGCTTTGCTTGGCCGACCGCCTGACTTGGTAGCTGTGCTTGGCTTCTTTGCCTGCTTGGTCACCTTGCGTGACACCGGTCCTCGCACCGGTGTCCGGGCGACGAAGACCCATCCCACGTGTGGCACCGGCTTACCGCCGACCAGTCGCCCCTCGTCGAAGAGCCACTCGTAATCAGCGTGGAATTCCTGGAACGAGTCGTTCGAGAGGATCATCGCTCCCGCCTTGTGCGCAATGGTGAGCACGAACGCGTCGCCACGTCCGATCGCGCCTGCTGGCGGGGCTACAAGTTCATTGTTGGCCACTGCCTCATCGAACTCAGCGCGCTCGGACGGATCAATTCGATGACCAAACGTTGCATCGACGACAACGGTGACCGCCGCATCAGGATGATCACCCATGAAAGCCATTACGGCTTCGTTCAGTTGAGCGAGGCTTGGTCGTGACCGACCTTCGGTTGCGATATTTGAACCGTCAACCACGATGTGGGTTGGTCCGGTGATCTTCGACATGTGAATCCTGTTCGTCCCGGTCGAGCCGGGTGGGGGCGACGGGGACTTTCCCCGTCTCAGACCGGCTGCTCACCCATCGGTCGACCGCGTCCTCGCAGGGCGACCTCTCGGGTGAGGACTACGTGGCCCTCGAACGACCATCGTAGAGTCCATCTGGTCCGCGTCCACTGATACCGAGGAGTCCCATGTCAACCAGAGAGTTCGATGCCGTGTTCTGGGACTTCGGTGGGGTCATTACCACCAGCCCCTTTGAAGCCTTCAACCGATATGAATCCGAGCGCGGTATTCCGCTCGACTTCATCCGCAGCGTGAACACTCATAATCCCGACGACAATGCCTGGGCACGAATCGAACGCCGCGAGGTGACTGCCGAGCAGTTCGACGAGCTCTTTGCCAACGAGTCCGCATCTCTCGGGCACCGCATCCCGGGTCGTGATGTCCTCGGTTGTCTGTACGGCTCGGTCCGGCCCGAAATGCTCGCAGCACTCAGAACCATCAACGGATCAGGTCGAGTCCAAGCATGTCTCACAAACAATGTGTCCACCTCCACCCATGACCGTCCGGATGTCGACGAGGCGATGGCCGTCTTTGCCCATGTCATCGAGTCGTCGAAGGTCGGGCTCCGAAAGCCTGAACCTGCCTTCTACGAACTTGCCTGCGCGACCGCTGGCGTCACACCGGATCGAGTGGTGTTCCTCGACGACCTCGGAATCAACCTCAAGCCGGCTGCCGCTATGGGTATGGCCACGATCAAGGTGGTCAGCGCGCGTGCAGCTCTCGACGAACTCGGAGTTCTTCTCCAGCTGCCCCTGATCTGAGATGGCTCAGAGGCCGTAGAAGGTCTCGTCCATCAGGTCGGCGAGTTCCTGATCGTGCACGGTCTTTGATCCGGTCGCGGGACTGCCTGACTCGACTCGGGCGGCGTGACGCAGGTCGTAGCCGCGTTCTTTCACCCGCCAGATTCGGTGCTCGATGAACTTCCAAGCGCCCATGTTCTCGGGCTCCTCCTGCAACCACACGATCTCGCGGGCTTGCGGATAGAACTCGAGAATGCCGAACATCTGCTCGGTCGGCAAGGGGTACAGCTGCTCAACCCGAACGATCGCCGCAGGAGCGTTGCGGGCGTCTCGTTCGGCCATCGCGTCCCAGGCAACCTTGCCCGAGCAGAACACGACTCGGCGGACCGCATTTCGGTCGGCCACACCCGGGTCGTCGATCACCTCACGGAACGAGCCGGTGGTGAGTTCTTCAACCGACGACCGTGTCTGGCGCATCCGCAACCCCTGCTTGGGGGTGAAGACCACGAGCGGAGTGCGGCGGGGAGAATGCACCTGACGACGCAAGAGGTGGAAGTACTGGGCCGCCGTCGTGGCGTTGCAGATCTGGATGTTGTCCTCGGCAGCGAGGATGAGGAACCGTTCCAATCGAGCCGACGAGTGCTCTGGCCCCTGCCCTTCGTAGCCATGCGGCAGCAGGAGGACGAGGCCGTTGTTCTGACCCCACTTGTCCTCAGCGGCAACGAGATACTGGTCGATAATGATCTGCGCCCCGTTGATGAAGTCACCGAACTGGGCCTCCCACATGACGAGGGCATCAGGACGTGCATGGGCATAGCCGTATTCGTAACCGAGAGCCGCGTACTCGCTGAGCAAGGAGTCATAGACCCAGAACTGTCCAGCATCGTCCATCCCCGCTAGTGGGATCCACGGCTCGCCTGTCTCGAAGTCGGTGAGGGCGGCATGTCGTTGGCTGAATGTCCCCCGCCGAGAGTCTTCTCCGGCGAGCCGCACCGGATGGCCCTCCCGAAGCAACGAGCCAACAGCCAGAGCCTCCGCTGTCGCCCAATCGACTTCGCCCGCCTCGGTGTAGAGCTGGCTTCGTTGATCGAACTGCTTGCCGAGTTTCGGGTGGACGGTGAAGCCCTCCGGGTACTCGGTGAGCCGTGTGAACAGTGCGTCGAGGGCGTCACGCCCAACACCAGTCGGGACCGGTGGCAACACGCCAATCGGCTTCGGCGGTTTGGGGGCCTTGAACGGTTCAGTTGCTTTCGAACGGGTGGCGTCAAGCGCGTCCTGCAACTTCGACTGGAAGTCGGTGAGCGTCTGCTCAGCCTCGTCGACGCCGATGTCGCCGCGCTTGACCAAGGTCTCGACGTAGAGCTTGCGAACACTCCGCCGCTCAGCGATGGCCTTGTACATCAGGGGTTGCGTGTAACTCGGGTCGTCGCCCTCGTTGTGGCCGTGACGCCGGTAACACACCATGTCGATGACAACGTCCTTATTGAACGTTTGTCGGTACTCCCATGCCAACTGTGCAACACGTACGCATGCCTCGGGATCGTCGCCGTTGACATGGAAAATTGGGACCTGAATCGACTTGGCGATATCGGAGCAGTACAACGACGAGCGAGCGAACTGGGGCGCGGTGGTGAAGCCGAGCTGGTTGTTGATGATCAGGTGGATCGTGCCTCCGACCCGATAGCCGCTGATATCGCTCATGGCGAGGCACTCGGCCACGATGCCCTGGCCGGCGAAGGCTGCATCTCCGTGAACCAGGATCGGAAGCACCGAGTAGGCCAGCGGCGGATCGATTGAATCCTGTCGGGCCCGAGCGATACCCATCACGATGGGATCAACGGTTTCGAGATGGCTTGGATTAGCAGCCAACTCAATTTCGATAGAAGCACCGGTCGGGCTCTGGTAACGGCCCACCGCTCCCAAGTGGTACTTCACGTCGCCAGATCCCTGCACGGTGCTCGGATCAACGTGACCCTCGAACTCAGCGAAGATCGCTTCGTGGCTCTTGCCCATGATGTTGGAGAGGACATTGAGTCGCCCTCGGTGGGCCATGCCGACGATTGCTCCATCGAGCGACTGGTCAGCAGCATTCGAGAGGATCTCGTCGAGTATCGCTATGGCGCTCTCAGCACCCTCGATGCCGAAGCGCTTGGTGCCGACGTACTTCGTGGCGAGAAACCGTTCAAATGCCTCGGCGGCGTTCAGTCGTTCGAGGATTCGCAGCTTGCGGTCCTGTTCGAGATTGACGTGCACACCTTCGAAGTGGCGTTGGATCCACTCCTGTTCCTCTGTGTTCTGGATGTGCATGTACTCGACGCCGATCGTTCGGCAGTACGCGTCGCGCAGCACTCCAAGGAGATCGCCAAGACGCATCTTGGCCCGACCAGCGACATTGTCGGTGAGGAACTCGCGGTCGAGGTCCCAGATGGTGAGCCCATAGGTGGCCGGATCGAGTTCCTTCGGTGTCAGTGGTTCCTTCCAATGAAGGGGGTCGAGGTCGGCGATGAGGTGTCCCCGGACTCGGTGGACACGAATGAGTTTCGCAACCGCCATCTGTTTGGCGAGCATCGCCTCTTCACGGTCGATCGGATTCGTATCGGGGCGCCACTTGACCGCTTCGTACGGAACGTCGAGTGCGTGAAAAATGTCTTCGTAGAACCCGTGCTCACCAAGAAGTAATTCGTGGACTCGCTTCAGGAACAACCCTGATTCGGCACCCTGGATGATCCGGTGATCGTAGGTACTCGTGACCGTAACGACCTTGGAGATTCCGAGCGACGACAGGTTGGCTCGGTCGGCTCCTTCGAACTCAGCGGGGTAGTCGATGTTGCCTACCCCAACGATGACACCCTGGCCTGGCATGAGGCGCGGTACCGATTGGACGGTCCCAATTGTTCCGGGGTTGGTCAGGGTGACGTTCGCTCCCTGGAAATCATCTACGGAAAGCTTGTTATTACGAACCTTTCGGATGATCTCCTCATAGGCGGCGAGGAATCCTGCGAAGTCTTTCGAATCAGCTTCGCGAAGCACGGGAACGAGCAGTGTCCGGGTGCCATACCCTTTGTCGACGTCGACTGCGAGACCCATATTGACATGCTGATTCGTAACCAGACGCGGCTTGCCGTCGGGACCTGCAACGAATCCGTTGCGCATCGAGGGGACCGCATCGGCGATGGCCCGCACGATCGCGTATCCGATCAGGTGGGTGAAGCTGATTTTTCCCTGTCCGGCACGTTCGCGGTAGCCATTGATGACCTTTCGGTTGACCTCGAGGAGTTTGGCCGGGACGTTCCTGAAGCTGGTCGCAGTCGGAACGGTGAGACTGTGCTCCATGTTCTCGACGATCTTGGCGGCCACCCCTCGAATCGGGGCTCCCGGCACCTCATCTGTCGCGGCTGGGGATGCCGGTGGTGAAGCAGCGGCAGGAGCTGCGGCTACGGCCGGTGCGGCCGGAGCGACGGGAGGTGTGGCCTGCGAGGGGTCTGCTGTTTCCCCACTGCTGTGCTGGGGGGCTGCACTTCGATAATCCTCGAAGAACTCCTTCCAGGAGTCACCAACTGATTCTGGATCAGCGGTGAAGCGCTCGTACATCTCCTCGACCAACCAAGAGTTGGCCCCAAAAGCGGGGGATTGCGACTCAGGCACGGACCGGAGCGTAGTGCCGACCCCGTCAGTCTGTTGGGTCCTGGCTTCTCAGCTCGGCGATCCGCTTGGCGAGAAGCTCGGCTGCGGTCTTCCCGTCGCTGATCATCACGTC
>JBDQKN010000052.1:0-10767 GCA_040263235.1 Ilumatobacteraceae bacterium | reverse complement strand
CTTGACCTTTGCCGATTCGGCTGTGTACTCGGCATACGAACGTCCAGTTCGGCTCTGGGGATTGTCACTCGTCGACGACCAGCAACTCGCTGGGGCGATCATGAAACTGATGGCGGGAATGTTCCTGTGGGCACTCGTGATCTACTACTTCATGCAGTACGCAAAGCGGTTCCGCCACAGTCATGACTATCGGCGCGGCAACCGCCCTCACGACAGTGAGTTGATCGGCACCGACGACTCCCCGCTGACCACCGCCGACGTCGAGGCCGCCTTCGCGCGAACTGCCCCGGCCAGCGAAGAGCGCTGACCGCTAGCCTCGGCGCCGTGATCGACGTCAGGCTTCTACGCACCGACCCCGACACTGTCCGCGCTGCCCTTGCACGGCGCGGCGATCCTCACCTTGACGCACTCGTCGATCAGATGGTCGACCTTGATGCACGACTGCGTGAGATCACAGCCGAACGCGACACCGTTCGTGCGCGCGTCAACGAACTCTCGAAGCAGGTCGGCATGTTGCGTCGCGATGGCGACGTGGCCGGGGCGGAGTCGCTGCAGGTTGAGAGTCGTGGTCTCGGCGAGACGGAGAACTCCCTCGCAGCAGAACACGACACCGTTTCAGCGCAGTTGCGTGAGGTGCTTCTCGTGGTGCCCAATCTTCCCCACCCCGATAGTCCCGATGGGGTCACCGATGCGGACAATCCGCTGATATCTGGACCGTTCCTCCCGGCGGGGGGCATCGACGGCTTCGCTGACCACCAGCGCATTCCACATTGGGACATCGGTGCAGAACTCGGGATCCTCGACAGCGAACGAGCAACCAAGATCGCTGCTGCCATGTTCACCATGCAGCGCGGTGCCGGGGCAACCCTGGCTCGGGCCCTCTGCCAGTACGCCCTCGATTCGAATGCAGACGCGTTTGAGGAGATCCGTCCGCCCTCACTTGTGTCGACAGCAACACTGACCTCAACAGGCCAACTGCCGAAGTTCGCCGATGACGCATATTCGATCGAACGTGACGACCTGTGGTGCATCCCTACCGCCGAGGTTCCGCTCACGTCGATGTATGCGGGCGAGGTCCTCGACCACGTTGACCTACCGGCGCGTTTCATGGCGTACAGCCCCTGTTATCGACGCGAAGCAGGCTCAGCGGGTCGAGACACCCGGGGCATGCTGCGCGCCCATGAATTCGACAAGGTCGAGATTCTTGCGTTGGCCACCCCCGACCAGGCCCCGGCGCTGCTCGACGAGATGGTCCAGAGGGTGGAGCGACTTATCGCCGGTCTCGGTCTGCACCATCGCGTGATTGAGATCTGCACCGGCGACCTCGGCCAGAGCCACCATCGGTCATTCGATGTCGAGGTGTACGCACCGGGGTGTGAGCAGTGGCTCGAGGTTTCGTCAATCTCGTGGTTCGCTGACTATCAGGCTCGGCGCGCGGACATCAGGTACCGAGCGGTCGGCGACGACGGTCGCCCGGTGAAGGGTACGACCCTCGTGCACACGCTCAATGGCTCGGCGCTGGCTGTGCCCCGAGTGTGGGCGGCGATCCTTGAAACTCACCGCCAACCCGCTGGGAGCATCTCTATTCCTGAGGTTCTCCATCCGTATATGCGTGGCATGACCGTGATCGGTGGCTGAGATGGCCGACCGTGATGCCATCCGCGACCGGCGCATCCAATACGAGACAGCCGGTCTCGACGTTGCTGATGTCGACCCTGACCCGGTCGCACAATGGCACCGCTGGTACGACGACGCGGCCGCCGCCGAACTGACCGAACCGAATGCCATGACGATCGGTACGGTCGATGCTGATGGCAATCCCGACGCACGCATCGTTCTAGTTCGGGGGGTCGACTCGGCCGGACTCTCCTTCTTCACCAACTACGACTCTGCGAAGAGCACCCAACTTGTGGCCAGACCCTCGGCGGTTGCAGTGTTTGGTTGGCTCGACCTCCACCGTCAGATTCGAGTGCGCGGCCAGGTCGAGCACGTGTCAGCCGCCGAGAGCGACGAGTACTTCATGAGCCGACCGCGCGGGTCACGTATTGGGGCTTGGGCATCGCCGCAGTCGACCGTGATCGTCGACCGAACTGAACTTGAACATCGAGTAGCCACTGAGACCGCCCGATTCGATGGAGTCGAGGTGACACGGCCACCGCACTGGGGAGGGTGGCGGCTCGTTCCTGACACTTGGGAGTTCTGGCAGGGTCGGCCGAGCCGTCTTCACGACCGTCTTCGTTACCCACGCAGTGATGATCGCTGGTCGATTGATCGACTGGCTCCCTGAGACCCCGGACAGAGCGAGCCCTAGACTCTGAACAGCGATGTCTTCCACCCAACCTCCGAGCGTGCTGCCTCAAGCCAATGATCCGTGCTGGTGCGGCAGCGGACGAAAGTACAAGCGCTGCCACCGCTCCTCTGAAGGACGCGTGCTTCCTGGAGATATTGCGCCGATGTTGACGGTCCCTGACCACATTCCTCGGCCGCCATACGCCGATGACGGTGTGGTACCTCATTGGGACGAACCGTTGGTGAAATCGCCCGAAATCATCGACCGGATGCGTCACGCCGGACGCATCGCTGCCGAGGTCTTGCGGCTCGCTGGCGAGTACCTCGCACCCGGCATGACCACCGATGAAGTCGATCGCTACGTGCACCAATTGTTCATCGATCGCGATACCTATCCGAGCACCCTCAACTACCACGGCTACCCGAAGAGTCTTTGCACGTCAGCCAATGAGGTCATCTGCCACGGGATCCCCGACTCGCGCCAGATGAGAGACGGCGACATCATGAACCTTGACGTGACCGGGTTTGTTGGAGGCGTACATGGCGACACCAACGCCACGTTCTGCATTGGCGAGGTCGAGACCGAGAGTCGCGAGCTGATCCGCGTTACCGAGGAATGCACCTGGAAGGGCATCGAAGCGGTTCGACCCGGTCGACCAGTGAGTGATATCGGTCGTGCTATCGAGGATCATGCGAAGGCGCACCGATACGGCGTCGTCAAGGCGTTCATCGGGCATGGCATCGGTGAGCAGTTCCACACTGACATCCAGATCCTCCACTATTACGACTCACGTGCAGCCACGATCATGCAGCCGGGAATGACCTTTACCATCGAGCCGATGATCACCCTCGGCGATTGGCGTCACCAGATGTGGGATGACGGTTGGACAGCGGTCACGGCAGATGGTCGACGCACGGCGCAGTTCGAACACACGGTTCTTGTCACCGATGACGGTGTTGAGGTTCTCACCGGTGGCGACGGCGCCGTTTCGGGCGCTGCGCCATGGGCTCGATGATTCTGGGAACCAAATCGCCCGACCGAACGACCAAGTCAGCCGTGAAGACACGACTCCTCCTCCTCCCGGTACTTGCCCTCGCCACCCTTGGTGCCACCTCGTGCGGAGGCGATAACTCCATCCAGGTGACCGACGCGTGGGCCCGCAGCAGTCCTGCGATGACCACCATGGGCGCCGCCTACATGAATATCGAGGCAGCAGCTGGAGACACGCTCATCGGCGTCAGCGTCCCGGCGACGATCGCTGAGCGGGCCGAGATTCACGAGATGGTTCCTGCCTCATCAGATATGGACTCCATGGATGAAGCGATGGTCATGCAACAGATCATGAGCCTCGAACTCCCGGCCGGCGAAGTAGTCGAGTTGAAGCCCGGTGGCTACCACGTCATGCTGATCGGCCTTGCTGCACCCCTCGAGATTGGCACGAACATCGATGTCACCCTCGACTTTGAAACGGCCGCAGACATGACCATCACGGTTGAGGTCCGAGAAGGCTGATGAGACCGTGGGTCGGTCTTGCTGCACTCCTCGCCGTTGGAGCCTGCGGCGGGACCGACCCATCAACCTCTCTTCCTGATCTCACGCTCTACCGAGTCGACACAAACGACCCCATCGATCTCGGTGACCTCACCGGGCCAGCCGTCGTGAACCTTTGGGCCACTTGGTGTGCCCCGTGTCGGCGTGAGATTCCTGACCTCGAACGATTCCATCGTGAGAGCGGATCTGAGGTCGTCGTGATGGGCATCAACATCGGCGATGAGGTTGATCAGATTGCCAACTATCTCGCCGGCCTCGATGATCCAGCCGTCACCTTCCCTCAACTTGCCGACCCCCTCGCCGACGTGGCCGATCACCTCCAAGCGCGCACTCTCCCCGTCACCATCATCATTGACAACGGGCAGATCGTTGAACGGGTCGATGGACCGGTTACCGACAGCGAACTCAACGAGATGATCGCTCCCTACCGGGACTGATCAGCACCGTCAGTGCCGCACAGACCGCCGCTGTGGCAACGACAGCCGTGCCTGCGGTGACCATGCGGTCGACCGATCCGGGCCACGGACTGGGAATCAGCGCACGCCACAAGCCCGTGCGACGGTCCCACGACCACAGTCCGAGCACTAACCCAGATACAAGCAGTGACCCCGTCGCCCAGAACCATCGGCCCGAGCGCTCGAGCAGCGCGCCGAGCAGCCCTGCGAATGTGGCTGCAAGTGGCAGCACCCACCACCGTGGATCCGGACCGGTGTCGGCCGGGGTAAGCAGAAATGTTGCCGCACCGATGATCGTCGAAATACCCGACACCCCAGCGAGCCAGACCGAAGCAGCGGCGATTCGACGTCCGCCGAACACCATCACCGTTGCGACCACTGCCACACCGAGAATCAGACCGGCAAGCGATGACCTTGGCGATGGTGGCGTGGCGAGTGTGCTCTCCACCCTGACCGAGATCGAGATGCCGTCGACGGTGAACGGCACCAGGGCTGATGTAACGACATCGCCCGGCTCGGCCCCGATGGGTGGAGTGGGGTTCATCCAGTGGATTCGATGGTCGTGCCAGGCGACAGAACAGTCGTCGTCGATAACCACCCACTGAGGTGTGGCGCTCGGGTCCACGATGTCCGGACGCTCCACATCGCCGTAACGATCCTCGTTGTACCACGTCGACCAACTCAACCTGTTCTGCCAGACCGAACAGTCGGCATCGATTCTCAGATAGGGCTCGTCGTCGTATCCCGGTATTGACACCGTTGATCCGCGTGAAACCGAGAGCAGCAGGAATGAGTCGACTCCCTCAACCGTCACGGTCACCGCATCTGGAATCTCGCTTCCATCGACGGCCACCATCTCGACGATCGTCGACTCAAAGTCGGTTGGTCCGGGAGCATCGGCGACTGCCATTCCCGTTGGCATGGCACATGTCGCAAGCCCGAGGAGAGCGCCCTGCCACCACCTCATGCCGGTAGGACTCGCAAGGTGAACCGCCCACTCGGATGCACCGAACATGAACCACTCAACTCGCCGGCCGAGGTGAACGACTGCACGATCGTCTCACCCGCACCCACATAGAAGATCCCGACCACATGGCCCCGGTCGTCTTCGTTCACGATGCGGATCGACTCGCCTACTGTCACCTCGAGTTCGGCTGGGATGATCTCGAGTGGTTCTCCTGCATCGATGCGGGCACCTGACCCTGCCGGAATCGTGAAGTCATACTCGGGCATCACGGTGTCGTCACCGGGGGTGGTTCCCGGCGTGTCGCTGTCATTCACGACCCACAACACCCCACCGAGAGCCACAGCGATCACCGCCAGAGCAGTGACCAGGCGAGCCCGTGTCACGACCGGCGCCCAGAGATCAGATCCTCGATATCGGCACGAAGTTCATCTCGGTCAAGACCGAACGGCCATGTGATTAACAACTCCCCAGAGTCATCCACTGCATAGAGCGAACCTGAATGGGCGACCTCAATCGACCCGTCCTCTGCTTCGGTCACCAGATAACTGGCGCCGAAGATGTCGGCAGCCGCCCTCAACTGGGCTGGGTCGTCGGTGCCAAGAGCGATCCCATCGGAAAAGAAGCTCGTCACGTAGTCGGGAAGGATCGGCACATCGCGTTCTGGGTCCACCGTCACCATGGCCACGTCCACACGCTCGGCCTCATCCATCTCACGCAGTGCGATTCGAAGGTCTTGCATTGTGGTCGGGCACACGTCCGGGCAATTCGTGTATCCGAAATAGACGATCAACAACCCGTCGGGGCGTGCAACCAGTTCGCGTTCAACCCCCTCGACTCCCAAGACCGGCAGAGTCACACCGGACAGCGACGGGTTGGGCGTTCGGATGTAGCCGGCAAGTTCGCGTTGGCCACCACACGCGGCGATCAAGGTGACGATGGCAGCTACCAGAAAGGCTCGTCTCATCACGGTGCAGACAGCTCCTCGATGAAGTCGGCGATCGACTCCACCTGATCGAGACTCAGATTGTTCATCGGCATAGGGATCGAATAGCCCGAGACCTTTCGAGCTGCTGGGTCCATAATCGACTCGATCACATAGGAACGGTCGGCCACCAGTGAGGTCCCATCGTTGAACTCCCGAGTCGTGCCGATGACACCCACCAACGACGGCCCAACGCCTCCTGCGCCATCAGCGCCATGGCATGCCGCGCACCCGTTCGAGATGTAGACCGATCGACCCGCTGACGCAGCATCGGAGAGTTCGGCAGTCGAGTCGGCGCCGCAGCCGACGAGAAGCGACACCGCCATCACGCCGATAGCAAACCTTGATCCGTTCATGCCGATCGCTCCGTTCTGCTGAGACCAGCATCGCCGAGAAGAGCGATCAGGTCGAGTCGAGCCCGTGCCACCCGTGATCGAACCGTTCCGACTGGACAGTCGATGACATCGGCGGCTTCGGCGTACGACAGTCCGAGTACTTGAGTCAGCACGAATGCGTCTCGACGGTCTGCACCCAACTGGTCGATCACATCATCGAATTCGTTTGCGCCGAGGTTGTGACGCGTCTCGGCAACCGTCGACTGCTGTACTCGACGGTCTCGTCGACGCATCCGCTGTCGACGGCGGGTCGCGTCTGCGCAAACCCGGCGCGTGATCTGGCGCACCCAGTGCACAGCCGGACCATCTCCACGAAAACGGTGCATTGAGGCCAGGATCCGTTCGTTGGTCTCCTGCACCAGATCCTCGATGGACTCCGGGTCGCCGAGAAGTCGGCACAATCGCTCGATCTCGCTCTGCGACCACAGGAAGAACTCCCGAGCTGCTCGACTGTCACCGGCGGCAGCGGCGAGGAGTAACTCCGTCCAGCGACCGTCGGTAGGGGACGTCATCACTCCAGTCAACCAGGTGAGGCGACGAATATCCCAGGGTCCTCAGTCACTGAAGTCGTCCCGTTGTTGTCCACCAATCAACCAGTGCATCACACGAGTCACCATCAACCCCGTAGGCGTTGAGAACCTCCCAGGCGCACCTCACCACGTCGTTCCCTCGCAGCGCTGTCACCGCTGCCGTGAGATCGCCTGCAGGCCAGGGAAGTGCCATAACGAGCGAGGGTGAGAGCCGAACGCTTGTCGGAGCCAGACCTGACCCTGCCATTGCATGCCAGACCGCAATGGACGCCACCGGAGAGGTCAACACCGCGGCGATCTCGTAGACAAGTGACGAGTCTTCTGGAACCACGGAGATAACGGGGATACCTGGTAGCCACTCACCGGCAGGGTCGACAACGGCCTCGACCACGGCGGTCTGTGCGGCAACCAGCACCTTTGGTACCAGCAACCCTTCAGCCCAGGAACGAAACCTTCCCTCAAGCCGATCGAGATTCACCCGCGGATGATCGAAGCGTTGTTTGGCGAACCGAACGGACCGTGTTCCCCAGCAGCACACTCCAACATCGATCAGCCCTGCGGTCACCAGTGGCGGGCCGGTCGTGTCATCAGCAACCGCAGGCACCAATGCGTAGTACTCGTCTCTGAAATTTGCCGTTGCCCGGGCACGATCACCGAGCACGCCACGAGTCAGGATCGATGGCAGGTCGGGGATTCCGAGTACCGAGGTGACCACCGACGACCATGGTGCTGGGGATCCCTCGATGTCGTTGGGTCTCCGCTCGAGCACGAGCATGCACACGTTCACATCAGCATCGAAGGGCCGTTCAGGCGACCACCAGGAGTCGACGATCTGTGCGCTCGAGGTGACCGACGCACGCAATGCTGCGGCATCACGAGCCGTGAGGACCGACTGTGGGAGCAGGATCACCATTCGGCCACCCGGCCTGAGCGCGCGCACCCCAGCCAGACAGAACTCCATTGCTGTGTTGGCATAGGGCCCCCCACCGAGCCGGCTCGCGCCGCCTCGAGAGGTCGAAGTCGCCATCTGGGAGAGGAAGGGTGGGTTCGCTATGACCAGGTCGAAGGGTCCACCCTCAGCAGCCCAGTCAACCGCGATTCCGTCAGCACACCGGACCGAAAGCCGATCATCGTGAACCGCTGAAACCGCACCAGCGTCGATATCAGCACCGATCGCGTGAACGTCCGGTCCAAGGCGATCACACACCGCTGTGAGCAACCGTGCATCACCGCATGCCGGATCGAGGAGCTTCATCTGCCCGTGTTGTGACCCCAGCCCGGCAACCAATGCATCGACCATACGATCGACCAGCGGAGGCGGTGTGTACCACGCCCCGAGGGAGCGGCGCTCCGCCGGTTGCCGATCTGCCATCGCTGAAGCGTAGGGTCGCATCCGTGCCCGACAGGTACATCGAATTCGACCGTGCCGGTTGGGCATCGCTGAGGGCCGCAACGCCGTTGACCCTCGACGAGACCGATCTCGAACGCCTGCGTGGCATTAACGAACTGATCGACCTCGATGAAGTCGCTGCGATCTATCTGCCACTCAGTCGCCTGCTGAACCTCTATGTGAGTGCCGTCCAAGATCTGCACCGTGTGTCGGCAACCTTCCTCGGCGCATTCGCCCCGAAGGTGCCGTATGTGATTGGTGTGGCCGGCTCAGTCGCTGTTGGGAAGAGCACGTTCAGTCGGATCCTCCAAGCGCTCCTCTCGCGTTGGCCAGACCACCCTGCAGTCGATCTCGTCACAACCGACGGTTTCCTTCACCCCAACCGAGTGCTCGCCGAACGCGGCCTCATGGACCGGAAAGGGTTTCCCGAGAGTTACGACACTCGGGCACTGCTCGAATTCCTTCGCGCCGTCAAGAGTGGCCAGTCATCGATTAGCGCTCCGGTCTACGACCACGTCACCTACGACATCGTTCCCGATGCGGCAGTGACGATCGGAACCCCCGACATCGTCATCGTCGAGGGCATCAACGTGTTGCAGGTTGGACGGGAATCACAGGAATTCGTGAGCGACTACTTCGACTTCTCGATCTACGTCGACGCCGACGAATCCGATATCGAAGAGTGGTACGTGGAACGTTTCCGAGCGTTCCGCCAGTCTGTCTTCACCAGACCCGACAGCTACTTCAGTAGCTACGCAGACCTTGATGACCACGAGGCCGAACTGATGGCCAGAGCAATCTGGTCGCGGATCAATGGGGTCAACCTCACCGAGAACATCATGCCAACCCGAGAACGCGCCTCACTGGTACTGCATAAGGGCGCCGATCATCGGGTGACCTCGGTGCGACTCCGCAAACTCTGATCAGGAACGGTGCTCGCCGGCAAGCCAGCTGGCGACCTCGCCGAGGGCGCTCAACTCGTCGAAGTGGTGTTCGGGGTCGGCGACGACTTCATGTTCCCAGGTGGAGTGATACGGAATGTGTAGCCCCCACCCACCGAGTTCGATGAGCGGCAGCACATCGCTGCGAACCGAGTTCCCAACCATGAGAAAGCGGTCAGGCCGAATTGACCATTCGTTGAGCAACCGGGCATAGGTGGTGGCCTCTTTGTCGAGGACCACACCAACTCGCTCGAAGAGGTGCTCGAGTCCAGAGGTACGAACCTTGCGAGTCTGGTGCACCAGGTCACCCTTGGTGATCATCACAATTCGGTGCGTGGCTGCCACCGACGCCAGCGCCTCGGGAACGCCGGGCAAGACCTCCACCGGCTGACGCAACATGTCGTGGACGTGATCGACGAGTTGGCCGATCACCGATGACGGCACCCGCCCGCCTGTTGCAGTGACTGCCGCCTCCACCATCGACAGCCCGAAGGCTTTCACCCCGTAGCCCGACAGCGGAACCCGATCGAGCTCGGTGGCGCGGAGCGCATCGGCAAGGTCGACTCCATCAGGGGTGTATGGATCCACTAATTGAAAGAACAGGGTCTCAGCTTCATCAAAGGATTCCTGGCTTCGCCACAGCGTGTCATCGGCATCGAAACCAACGACATCGAGGAGCTCGCCCCGACGCATCAGCGGTGGATCGCGTTCAGGTAGTTGTACACCGTGATTCGGCTGACCTG
Source organism: Ilumatobacteraceae bacterium (assembly GCA_040263235.1). Taxonomy (GTDB): domain Bacteria; phylum Actinomycetota; class Acidimicrobiia; order Acidimicrobiales; family Ilumatobacteraceae; genus Casp-actino5. The sequence goes on along the minus strand of JBDQKN010000052.1, from coordinate 523 downwards.
CATCGCATCAGCAAGATCCTCGACGGCCCGCCGCAAGGTGAAGGCACCGCGCTCATCGAGCAGCCTCACCGCCCGCTGCTTGTCCTCGCGCGACAGTGTCGGCAAGGTTCCACCCAACTCAGATTCGACAGCCTCGATGAGTCGATCGAGAGCGCCGTGGAGTGGCGGGAGTCGAACCGATGCGACCGTCTCACCATCCCATATCACCGGAATGTCAGCCGGCTCAGCCTCATCGATTCCAACGAACCTGGCTCCGAGAGCTTCCACCACCGGCTGCAATGCAACGACGACCGGATGATTAGTCGTCATCGACCGTCACCCCGTCGATCTCGATCGTGACTCGTGTCGCCCCGTTCGCGTATGCAACACGAATCAGTTCTGCCACCAGTTCTGGCATTTGGCTTGCCTTGGCAACACAACTCGATCCGAAGGCACCGAACTCAACTGCGACTCCCAGCGCCTCGAGGGCTGCCATCGGTGCCGTGACGTGCGGACCGGGTTGACCATCGACGAATGGCTCGAT
>JBDQKN010000051.1:0-11338 GCA_040263235.1 Ilumatobacteraceae bacterium | reverse complement strand
CGATGATCATTCCTCGATACCCCGATGAGAGGCCGAAGGCGTTCTCGAGATGTGTTGGCAGCGTGGTGAGGAACACACCAAAGATGGTGGCGAAGGTGAGTGTGCCGACGGCGAGTGTGGTGAGGATGACCGGATTCCGCAGTGCAATTCCGATACCTCCGAGTTGGCTCCGGACGGTGGAGGCTTCTCGTTTCGGTTCGTCGCGCAGGATGCGCCACGACCAGAGGGCGGCGAGGAATCCAACGGTGTATGCCGTCGTAGTGAGGCGCCATCCGGCAACTTCGGCGATGAGCCCCGACGTCAGCGGAATGATCGCAACACCAACTGTCAACATGGCGGCGTTCCGACCGATCCACCGGGTGCGTTCCTCGCCCTCGAAGTGGTCACCGATCAGCACCACACCGAGATTCACGAGGCCGGCAGAGCCCATTCCCATCAGAAAGCGGGTGAGAATCAGGATCGCGAAGGTGGGAGCCCATGCCGTCACCAGCCCAGCCGCGCCGAAGATGGTTAGACAACCGGTGAGTATCGGCCGGCGCCCCCACCGGTCGGCTGCAATGCCGATCAGCGGAGCCAAGAAGATCCCGGGGACCGACGCTGCTGCGACCAACACACCTGCAGATGCTTCAGATTTGTCGAATGATTTCAGGATGTCAGGGATGAGTGGCGATACGAGCGAGTTGCCCATAATGCCGGTAATTGTCACGGCGAAGACCAGCGGAAGGATCCGGGTTCCAGAGCTGGGGGCCACAAAGGCACCCTAGGGTTTGGGACAGCGTTCGCGCCGACTGGTAGCCTCAGCAGACGATGTCGCTGTTCCTGCGCGATTACCTCACCGTCGTCTGGTTCGGATTGGCGGCGATCGTCCTGGCTGGTCTCCTGCTGGGCGTCGCTTCCGTGATCCGACCCTCCCGTCCGAGTGCCGAGAAACTCCTGGCTTACGAGTCAGGTGTTGATCCTGTTGGCATGGGTTGGTCTCAGAGCCAGGTGCGTTATTACGTGTTCGCCCTCCTGTTCGTCATCTTTGACGTGGAGGCCGTGTTCATCTTCCCGTGGGCGGCAGCAACCGAGCGGTACGGCACCTTTGGCCTCGTCACCATGCTCGCATTCATTGTGCTGTTGCTCGACGGCCTGATCTACGCCTGGAAGCGAGGACTCCTCCGATGGGTCTAGTCGATCGCGGTCGTCTACCGGCCCCGCTCACCAAATTGTTCAATCTCGGACGCTCCTACTCGATGTGGGTGTACCAGTGGGGCCTTGCCTGCTGTGCCATTGAGATGGGAGCAGCGTTTGGGTCCCCGCGCTACGACGTGATGCGGCTTGGCGTGATCCCCTTGCCTGCGAGCCCTCGCCAGGCTGACCTCGTGGTGGTCTCGGGCACGGTGACCGACAAGATGGCGCCCGCTGTGAAGCGTCTGTACGAGCAGATGCCCGAGCCGAAGTACGTCATCTCCATGGGGTCGTGCGCGAACTGTGGCGGCCCCTATTGGGATTCGTACTCTGTCACCAAGGGAGTCGACCAGATCATCCCGGTCGATGTCTATGTTCCCGGGTGCCCACCGAGACCCGAGGCACTTCTCGAAGGAATCGTGCTGCTGCAGCAGCGAATCAAGAACGAGGACATGGCGGCACGTTGGCGTGGCGAGGGCTTCACCCCTCTGCAGCGAGGCGACGCTGAGCCGATTGTCGTCGGGGGTGGTCCGATTGAGTGACGACCTTCGTGAATCGATCGTCGAACGCCTCCGCGCCGATCTCGGCGACGATCTGATCGAGGTGCATCTCGTTCCCGATGTTGACCTCTGGGTCAGAGTCGCACCCGAGTCGTGGCGTCGTGCAGGCGAGTCCCTCCGATCCCACGGATTCGAATACTTCTGCTTTCTGTCGGCGATCGACTGGATGCCATCGCCCTATGGCCGGGGTGAGGACGACCCAACGGCTGAGGCATCCGACGACGACGACACCTCAAATGAGATCAGGCAGGGGTACACCGGTGGCGATACGCGATTCCAGATGCTGGCTCGGGTCACCGATATTCGCCGGCATGTCAACGTGACGCTCAAGGCAGACCTTCCGCAATCCGACGACGGTCGAATGTCGATCGCCTCGTGGATTCCGGTGCACGCCGGTGCGAATTGGCATGAACGCGAGACCCACGAGATGTTCGGGATCCATTTCGATGGGCACCCCGATCTCCGCAACATGTACCTGCCTGGCGACTTCGAGGGCTACCCACTCCGTAAGGACTTCCCGCTTCTCGCACGCATGGTGAAGCCATGGCCAGGAATAGTCGATGTCGAACCCATGCCGGCCACCGCCGACGGAGGTGATGAGTCATGACCATGCTCTCCGAGCGCCAGCAGTTGTCGTACATCGCTGCTCAGGCCGCCGACGCCCGGCTCAATGTCGAGCTAGAGACCGAGGGGATGACCCTCAATATCGGCCCTCAGCATCCAGCCACTCACGGCACATTGCGCATCATTGCCCGTCTCGATGGCGAGCAGGTCGTGTGGGCGGAGCCGGTGGCGGGTTACATGCATCGCGGATACGAGAAACTGACTGAGGTTCGCACGTACCCGCAGGTGACGGCACTGATCAACCGCATCGACTGGCTGGGATCATTCGCCAACGAGGTGCCGTTCATCTTGGCTGCAGAGCAACTGATGGAGATCGAGGCACCGTCTCGGGCCCAACACATCCGCACCATCCTCTTCGAGTTGTCGAGGATTGCGAATGTCAGCCTCTTCCTCGGCGATCTCGGCGTTCAGATGGGGGCGGTGACCCCCGTTTTTATGGCGTTCAGAGACCGTGAGTACGTGTTGAACCTCATCGAGGGGGCAACCGGCGGTCGTTTCCATCCAAACTTTGACCGGATTGGCGGGCTGAAGGACGACCTGCCGAAGGGTTGGATTGACGAAACTCGTCAGGTCATGAAGAAGCTCCGCAACTTCTGCGACGAGATTGAGGACCTCCTCTTCGGTAACGAGATCTTCCAGAGTCGAACACGCGGAATTGGTGTGATCCCGGCTGAGGTCGCCAAGGAATACGGCTTGTCGGGCGCGAACCTACGGGCGTCGGGAGTCGACTGGGACCTGCGTCGCGATCAGTCACTCCCTCTCGCATATGACAAGGTCGATTTCAAGGTCTGGACGCATCCGGACGGCGATTCGTGGGCCCGATGCTGGATCCGTCTCCAAGAGGTTCGCGAAGCCACGAAGATCGTCGATCAACTCATTGAGACCTTGCCCTCTGGTCCGGTCATGGCCAAGGTGCCTCGGATCATCAAGGTTCCCGAGGGCGAGGCGTGGGTCTCAACAGAGAACCCTCTCGGTGAGATGGGCTACTACGTGGTGAGCCGCGGCGACCTCGGGCCGTTCCGGGTCAAGATCAGGTCGGCTTCGTTCAACAACATCTCGATCACACCATGGCTGCTCAAGGGTGTCTACGTGCCCGACATCATCACGATCCTCGCCAGCCTCTACTTCATCCTTGGGGATATCGATCGCTGATGTTCCAACTCGCCGTTGAGATCCCCTACTGGGGACAGTCGCTCCTGCGTGTCCTCGGTGGCATTGGCGCAGTGCTGCTGCCTGCCGGAACCATCGTGTACCTGTTCCTCTTCAAGATGATGTCGTTCATGCAGAGCCGGCTTGGCCCTATGGAGGCTGGCCCATTTGGCTCGATGCAGCTCTTCGCTGAGGTCGGCAAGTGGCTTCAGAAGGAAGACATCATCCCTGAGAACGCCGACGCCCGCATCTACAAGATGGCGCCGATCATCGTTCTTGTGTCGACCTTCCTGCTCGTGGTGGTGGTTCCCTTCGGCCCCGACGCTTGGTTCACGAACTTCTCTGCTGGCGTGTTCTACGCCCTTGCCATCGGCTCGGTGTCGGTGATCGGCATTCTCGTGGCTGGTTGGTCGAGCGCGAACAAATACTCACTGCTCGGTGGTTTGCGAGCGGCCGGTCAGTTGATCGCGTACGAACTTCCGATGGTGCTCGCTGTTGTCGGAGTGGTGATTCAGGCAGGTTCGATGAACCTGCAGGACATCGTGGTGGCACAGAACACCGGGTCGATCTTCGGGTGGGACGGGATTGGTTTCCCGTTTGTCCTCACCCAATTCCTCGGATTCTTGATCTTCATGATCGCTGTACAGGCCGAATTGACTCAGGTCCCATTCGATATGCCGATCGCCGAATCGGAACTCGTTTCGGGTTACATGACCGAGTACTCAGGGTTCCGCTTCCTGATCTTCTTCATCGGTGAATTCGCCACCGCTGGCGTGTTCGCCTTCATCGCCTCGGTGCTCTTCCTCGGTGGCTGGGGAGTGCCGTTCTCGTGGTTTGGTTGGGACACCCTCGACAGTGTCGACAACTGGATGAACATCGGTGGGCCGCTCATCATGCTCACCAAGATGATGGTCCTTACCGGCATCATCATGTGGGTGCGATTCTCGTATCCCCGTTTCCGCGAGGATCAACTCCAGCGATTCGCTTGGAAGGTCTTGATCCCGCTGTCCCTGGCGAACATCGCCGTCACCGCCATTTTGAAGGTTGCGATCTGATGCCCAAGGTTCCCGGACTTGTCAAAGGACTCGGCGTCACGATGGGGACGCTGTTCCGCACCGTCAAAGACGGGGCGGATACGGTCCAGTATCCCCATGCGAAGGAGGCGCCGCCCGTACGCGCCCGCGGCGTCATCGCCCTGCGCGAGGACAACTGCACAGCGTGCATGTTGTGCGCTCGTTCCTGCCCCGATTGGTGCATCTACATCGAGGCCCACAAGCAGTTGGCCCCACCGCGTCGTGCTGGTGGGAAGCCTCGCCAGGTGAACCATCTCGATCGTTTCGACATCGACTACGCGCTCTGCATGTATTGCGGAATCTGCGTTGATGTGTGCCCCTTCGACGCACTCTTCTGGAGCCCGGAGTATGAATACTCCGAACCACGGATCGCTGATCTCCTCCACGACAAGACCAAACTCGGAGAGTGGATGGAGACGGTGCCTGAGGCGCCTGATCTCGAGGCTGGAGCGGAGAAGAAGAAGTGAGTGCCGTGCTCGCCGCCGACGTGAACGTCGCTCAGAATGTGGGCTTCTACATCATTGCTGCAGTCATGGTCTATGGGGCCGTGCGAATCGTGTCGACGCGCAATGTGGTGCATGCGGCACTCTGGTTGGTAGTGGTACTTGGTGGAGTCGCCGCTCAATACATCCTGGCTGCTGCCGAGTTTGTCGCCATTTCGCAGGTGATGGTGTACATCGGTGCGGTCATGGTGCTGTTCCTTTTCGGCATCATGCTCACCCGAGCCACCATCGGGGCCGAAGATGGCCTCAACAATCGCGGATGGGGCCTCGGCATTCCGGTTGCCCTTCTCCTTGCCGGAACCATGATCTGGGTGATTGTCGACGAGTATGGCGGTTCGGTGATCGAGTCTCCGGACGGTCCAATGCCGACGACAGCGCTCTCAGACGTGTTCCTTCGCGAGGGCTTGGTGCCGTTCTTAGCCCTGTCGTTCGTGCTCCTGGCCGCTGCTATCGGCGCCATCGTGCTGGCGAGGAAGGACTAAGCCATGTACGCCGTCAACTTCTTGATACTCGGTGCGGTGCTGTTCTCGCTTGGCGTGTTTGGCGTGATCGCTCGTCGCAACGCGGTGATGGTGCTCATGTCGATTGAGCTGATTCTCAATGCGGTGAACGTGAACCTCATCGCCTTTGCGCTGATGAACGATTCGGCCGAGGGCCACGTGTTCGCTCTCTATGTGATCGCTGTCGCCGCCGCCGAGGTTGGTGTCGGTCTGGCAATGGTGTTGATGATCTATCGGAATCGGCGATCGATCGCTCTCGATGAACTCTCGGTGCTGAAGGGCTGATGACGATGCTTGCAGCAACCCTCTCCTCAGGGTGGTTCCTTGAGAATGCATGGCTGATTCCCCTGATCCCGGCAGTTGGCTTCGTGGTGATCATCCTGTTCGGAAAGCGCCTCCCACAAGGTGGCAGTGAGATCGGTCTCGGATCGATGGCAGCATCGTTGGCAATCGCCATCGGGGCCACGGTCCAGTGGATCCAGCGTGTCAATTCGGCCTCAGCTGATGGGGAACACGCCCTTGGCGGATTCTTCGGCTTTGCCCGGGCGATCGTTCCCTCTGCTGCTGAAGAGGGTGGCCATACGGCGGTCTTCATCGAACCGGTGGTCCGCTCGTGGACGTGGTGGCAATCGGGAGGCCTCGAGTTCGGAGTGGGTCAGCACATCGATGGCCTCGCCATCATGCTGTTGCTCCTTGTCACCTTCATCTCACTCCTGGTGCAGATCTTCTCCACCGAGTACGTATCAGGTGATCGTCGCTACACCCATTTCTTCGCCGCACTCACCCTTTTCTCGGCGGGCATGTTGGTCATGGTCCTCGCAGAGAACATGATCCAGTTGATTCTCGGCTGGGAGATCATGGGCCTCTGCTCATTCATGCTCATTGGTCACTGGTGGGAGGAAACAGCGAACTCGAAGGCCGCCCTCAAGGCGTTCTTCACGGTCCGCGTCGGTGACGTCGGGCTGCTGGTCGGTACCGCCGTGATCTTCTTTGGAGCCAACGACTGGGCGGTCGAGCGTGGCTCAAATGGCTTCTCGATCCGGGCGATCTCGGCTTGGGCACTGTCGGGGGAGGCATCGAACAGCGTGCTGTTCTGGGGTGGGGTCGCCCTCTTCATCGCCGCGATCGGCAAGTCGGGTCAGTTCCCGTTGCACACCTGGCTGCCTGACGCCATGGCCGGCCCGACACCGGTGTCCTCTCTGCTCCACTCGTCCACCATGGTGGTAGCTGGGGTCTTCCTTGTTGCTCGGATTTACCCGGTGTTCTTCGTTGGATTCGACATCCTCGATAGCGCTGTCAACCTGATCACGATCATCGGTGGCATCACGATTATCGCTGCTGCGGCGCTTGCGTTTGTGCAGGATGACATCAAGAAGGTGTTGGCCTACTCGACGGTCTCTCAGCTCGGCTACATGATGCTTGGCCTCGGTGTTGGGGCGTGGTTGCCAGCGGTGTTCCACATCTTCACCCACGCGTTCTTCAAGTGTGCTCTGTTCCTCGCAGCCGGATCGGTGAGCCATTCGGGATCGCACCACTCCTTCGACATGAAGAAGGACATGGGTGGGCTAGCCCGCAAGATGCCGATCACGGCCACCACCTGGATGATCTCCACTGCGGCGCTGTGCGGAATCCCGTTCTTCTCGGGCTTCTTTTCGAAGGACGAGATCATCGATAACGCCAGCCATAACGGTTATCAGTTCTTCTACTGGGTTGGTCTGATCGGTGCTGCGATGACGGCGGCGTACATGACTCGGGCGACCTACCTCACGTTCTTTGGCAAGGCCAGAGGTGCTGCTGCAGGTGAACACCACGATGAGCACGCAGATGACCATGCTGATGACCATGCTGATGATGCCGGTCATGACGACCATGGCCACGATGACCACCACGATGCCCATGCTGGGCCTCATGAGTCGCCGTGGAGAATTACGGCACCGCTGGTGATCTTGGCGTCGTTGGCGATCTTCTCTGGATACCTGAACGCGCCGGCGGTGGGCACGCACTGGTTCACCGACTGGGTTGAGCCAGCAGGAGTTGAAGTTGCCGTCGATGGTGCGGCCACCCATTCGAGCGACGAGGAGCACGCACTCGGGTTTGCTGCGATCACGGCTGAGGAGGGCGGATACAGCGAGGGTTGTGGGTTCACCGATCCATCAGAGGGGACCGTTTGCTACGCGCCGAAACTCAGCCACGCTGAATTTTCGTGGTCGAAGGCAGCTCCTTCGATCATCCTTGTTGCTTTCGGTATCTCGGCGAGCCTCTGGCTGTCGATGGGGGTATTTGGCGATCGCCGTCATCCACTCAAGGGTCTAACGAGTCGTTCGAGAATTGCGCGGCGCGGCCACGCATTCCTCGTCAACAAGTACTACCTCGATCATCTTTATGAGGGGATCATTGTCAAGGCTGTGGCGTACCCACTGGCGCGCGCTGCGTACTGGGTGAATCAGAACATCCTTGACGGAATCGTCAACGGCGTCGGTCGTGGCGGCCGTTCGACTGGCGATTGGGTCTACCGAAACATTGATCAGCGTGTTGTTGACGGTGCCGTCAACGCCTCAGGTCTTGTTGCCAACGAGACCGGGCACGCGCTCCAACCAATCCAATCAGGCAAGGTCAACCAGTACGGCGCGCTGCTCTTCGGCGCCGCGACGGTGGGGGCAATTGTCCTCATCCTCGTGAATATCTGAGTTATCACCCAGGGGACTCATGAACATGGAAACAATCAGCACAGACAATTGGATCCTCACGGTCGGCACGTTCTTGCCACTCGTGGGCGTCCTGCTCATGATGTTCGTTCCGGCATCAGAGGAGCGCACCCATAAGCAGATTGGCATCCTGACTTCGGCGGTGACCGCTGCGGTTGGCATTCTGACGCTCTTCCGTTTCGACTACGGACACAGCGAGTCGCTGCAGTTCTTCGTCGACAGCGAGTGGATCACGGTTATCCGAGCGAACTACACGATCGGCCTTGACGGAATCAGTCTTCCGCTCTACGTGCTCTCGATGATCGTGACCTTGCTCGTGATGATTTACACCTGGGACAACATGCCCGAGGCGGGAAATCCCAAGTCGTTCATCATGTTGATGCTCGTGCTTCAAGTTGGGATGGCGGGTTCATTCATCGCCCATGACCTAATCCTGTTCTTCGTGTTCTTCGAGGTCGTGCTCCTGCCGATGTACTTCATGATCGGCGTCTGGGGCGGGGAGAACCGCCAATATGCCTCACTGAAATTCTTCCTCTATACGATGTTCGGGTCGGCGTTGATGCTGGTTGCCTTCTTGGCACTCTTCTTCCAGACCGGGGCAGAGTCCTTCTCCTTTGCCCACCTCGCCGAGGCCGGAGCATTGATTGATCGGGACGTGCAGATCTGGATCTTCGCCGGCATGTTCATCGGCTTCGCTGTGAAGGTGCCGATGTTCCCCTTCCACACGTGGCTCCCCGACGCTCACACACAGGCTCCGACTCAAGGGTCAGTGATTCTGGCTGCCATTTTGCTGAAGCTCGGCACCTATGGGTTTGTGCGGATCGCGATCCCGATGCTCCCTCAAGGAGCCAAGGCTTGGGCACCAGTCATTGGCATCTTGGCGGTTATCGGCATCATCTACGGGGCACTGGGCTGTTTGGCACAGACCGATATGAAGCGGTTGATCGCCTTTTCCTCGGTTGCACACATGGGCTTTGTGATGCTCGGCATCTCGACCCTCACCGAGTTCGGCATCAACGCCGCTCTCTTCGGGATGGTCGCTCACGGCCTCATCACCGGCATGTTGTTCTTCGTCGCCGGCTCGATTAAGCACCGCTATCACACCTTGGAAATCAGCCGACTCTCTGGGATGTTGATTCAGATGCCCCGGCTCGGTTGGATCCTTGGTTTCTCTGCCATGGCGTCCCTCGGCTTGCCTGGCCTGGCAGGGTTCTGGGGCGAATTCCCGGCGATCCTGTCGGCCTACAATCCGAATTTCGGACTCGACACCACGCTGTATCGCGTCCTGATGATCATCGCTGCGCTCGGAACGGTTCTCGCTGCGGCGTACCTCCTGTGGCTCTACCAGCGCACCGCATTCGGTCGGCCCAACCCCGAGTTCGAGACCCACACACCTCATCCGGTTGGAGCTGGTGTCAGCGATGAACACCATGGCTCCGATATTCACGATGTGACGGTCATCGAGTGGATCGCTTGGACCCCATTCCTGATCGCCATCGTGGTCTTTGGTGTCTACCCACAGCTGATGTTCAATGTGATGGATCCGGCCGTGTCGGCACTGGTTGAGCGGGTGGGGGCAGGCATCCCGTGATCGGCTCCCTCCTCGCGCAGGCCTGGACGGCCCCGACGATCGACTGGCATGCGATCGCGCCTGAATTGGTCCTCGTCGTTGGGATCAACGTCGTTCTGCTCGTCGACCTCTGGCTTGATGAGGCGAAGAAGTGGGCGATGGCGACCATCACGGGCTTCGTGTTGCTCGGAGCCGTCATACCGGTCGTGTCCTTGGCGGTGCTCGGCGGTGATGTTCGAGATGCCGTCTTCGATGGTCGCTATGTGGTCGACGAATATGCGCTCGTTCTCAAGGCACTCTTCCTGCTGGTTGGTTATGTGGTTGTTCTGCTCAGCCAGAACGAACTCGAGGAGGGCGGGTACTACCAGGGCGAGTTCTACGTCCTCCTGCTCGTAAGCGTGCTCGGCATGGTGATGATGGCCTCGAGTCGTGACCTGATGAGCGTGTTCGTGGCACTCGAACTGCTGTCGATCCCCGCTTACATGATGGCGGCCTGGCGAAAGCGCGATGTTCGAAGCAACGAGGCAGGGGTCAAGTACTACCTCTTGGGCGTGTTCGCCTCGGCGATCCTGTTGTACGGAATGAGCCTGCTCTACGGCACTACTGGCTCCACGAAGCTGACCGAGATCGGGGCTGCGCTGTCCGGTGACATTTCTGCGATGCAGGTATTTGCGGTCGTCTTCGTCATTGCCGGCTTCGCCTTCAAGATCTCGGCCGTACCGTTCCACACCTGGGCTCCGGACACGTATGAGGGAGCACCCACACCGGTGACGGCCTTCCTTTCGGTGGCATCCAAGGCTGCTGGTTTCGTCGCCCTAGTCACCGTGCTCTATCTCGGCCTCTACGGAGCCGATCAGGTGCATTCGCCGATGATCTGGGCGATGGCTGCCCTCACCATGACAATTGGCAACGTCGTGGCACTCCGCCAGACAAACATTGTGAGGATGCTGGCGTATTCATCGGTCAGCCAAGGCGGCTTCATTCTGATGCCACTCGCCGTGATGTCGACCACAGCGGCTGAGTCGGCGCTGCGGGCGGTGGTCATCTACCTGTTGATTTACGCCTTCTCGAACCTTGGGGCCTTTGCGGTGATCATCGCGGTGGCTCGCAAGACGCGATCGGGCGAGATCTCGTCCTTCGGCGGCCTCATGTCGTATGCGCCGGGGCTCGGCGTTCTGATGACGATCTTCCTTGCCTCATTGGCAGGTATCCCTCCGCTCGGGATCTGGATTGCGAAGTTGCAGGCATTCCGCGCCCTGATCGACGCAGGCTCGACATCGGCGTATGTTCTGGCTCTGATTGCAGCGGTCAACACCGTGATCGCTGCGGGCTACTACATGCGGGTGCTCCGACAGAACTGGATGTCTCCGGTGCCCGATGGCGACACCACGCCGATCCGACCTCCGTCATCGATTTGGCTTGCGCTCGGAATCACTGCTGGGGGAACCGTCGTCCTCGGGATTCTTCCGGGTCTCGTCTTGCGT
>JBDQKN010000050.1:0-11429 GCA_040263235.1 Ilumatobacteraceae bacterium | reverse complement strand
TCGAACTTGGTATTGCGCTTGGATGCGACCTAGGGGTCGCATCACTCGAAGAGATCACCGGTCGACTGGCTGAGGGTGGTGCCGCTGACGGTTCGCTCTGGACGGGAATCATTCCGGCAGCGCCACTGGTCGTCGTTCCAGCGGTAGGTGCCGACGGGTATTCCATGAGGCTCGTGTTGTCACGGGTGCTCTACGACGGCGCGGTGTCTACTCGGCTGTCCCCGTCATTGGCCCCTCTGGCGGGTGGCCCGGGTGTCAGTATCCATCCTCTTGATATGGAGCGACTGGGGGTCGGGGCTGCTGACGAGGTTCGCCTCAGCACGGATCGGGCATCGATCTCACTCCCTGTTTGTCCAGACGATCGACTTGATCGAGGAACGATCTGGATTCCATTTGGTCAGCAGGGTGGTGACCCCCGTGAGCTCATCTCGGGATCTGCGGTCACCGATGTGAGGATCGAGAGGATGTCATGATCGAGGTCATGCCCTCGGTCGACCCGGTGCTCGACACAGCGGACTGGTGGTGGCAACCCTTGGCGGTGGTCGGCCTCAAGGTGCTCGTGGTGTTCATCATCGGCTTGGTCGGAACGATGTTCATGGTTTGGTTCGAGCGCAAGATCGTCGCTGGTATGCAGAACCGCGTCGGCCCAAACAAGGCGGGTCCATTCGGGCTTCTTCAGACCCTGGCGGACGGCACGAAGCTGTTCTTCAAAGAGGATCTCATTCCGGATCGGGCCGACCGGATGGTGTTCCGGATAGCACCGTTCCTCGCCTTCGTGCCGGCGTTTCTGGTGTGGGCCGTCATCCCGCTCGGCGGTGACTTCACCGGTGGCAACGACGGCACGGTGACCTGGTTCGGCGAGACCACTCGAGTGCAGTTGGCAGACCCTCCTGTTGGAGTGCTCCTTGTGCTCGCCCTCTCGTCAATCGCGGTCTACGGGGTCATGCTCGCCGGGTGGTCGAGCGGATCGAAGTACCCGCTTCTCGGCTCGGTGCGGGCCTCTGCCCAGATGATCTCCTACGAAGCGGCTCTCGGGTTGAGCCTGGCAGCGGTCCTCATGACCGCCGGAACACTCTCGACCTCAGGAATCGTGGTGAACCAATCGAGCATCACGAACTGGCATCTCCTCTCCACCGGGGTGGTGCCCTTCGTTGTCTTCTTAATTGCGATGACCGCGGAGTTGAACCGCCCACCATTCGATCTGGTTGAGGCTGAACAGGAACTCGTTGGTGGATTCCACACCGAGTACTCATCGATCCGATTCGCGCTGTTCTTCCTGGCCGAGTTCATGAACGTGATCTCGATGTCAGCGTTGCTCGTCACATTGTTCCTCGGAGGTCCTCAGCCGCTCTACCTCGGTGGGATTGATGTCTTGGCCTTCCTCGGCCCGTTTGGCGGAACCGCGTGGTTGCTCCTCAAGGTATTCATCTTCCTCTATGTCTATGTGTGGTTCCGTGCCACCCTGCCTCGCCTGCGGTACGACCAGCTGATGAATCTCGGTTGGAAGGTGCTGATTCCGATCTCCTTGGGCTGGTTCCTTTTGCTGGCGACTCTGCAAGTGGGTCGTGACCAGGATCTCGGGCAGACCGGCTATGTGATCCTCGTCGCTGTGGGTCTTGGAGTTCTGGTGTTGGGTTACCTGCTCTTCCAGGCAGCTTTAACCGTTGCGCGACGCAACCGCGAGACAGAGGGAGCAGCGTACTGATGGGGTACCTCGAGGGCTTCGCCGTCACTATCCGCCAGCACCGATTGTTCGGTGGGCGTCGTGTCACGACCAACTACTCGGGTGGCCGAACCGCCCGTCGATCGGGTCAGGATCACGACCCAACAGCCGACGACGATCAGAAGTCTCCGAAGCCGGAACGGCTCCATGGCCGACACGTATTGAATCGTTACGCCGACGGCATGGAGAAGTGCATTGGCTGTGAACTGTGCGCTGGTGTCTGTCCTGCCAAGTGCATCTACGTGCGCGGTGCCGACAACGACCCGGAGGAGCCGACCTCTCCAGGGGAGCGATTCGGGTTCATCTACGAGATCAACTATCTGCGCTGCATCCATTGCGACTTGTGCGTAGAGGCATGTCCGACTGAGGCCATCACCGAATCGAAGTTGTTCGAGTTCTCTTTCCCCACTCGGTCTGACGCGATCTACACCAAGGCTGAGTTGCTCGTCGACGACGATGGCCGGCCCCAAAGGCTGCCGTGGGAGGACTGGCGCGACGGCGAAGAGGAGTTCACCTCTGGATGGATGAGAGCAACGTCCCCATCGGGCGACGCTGATTTTGAGGGTGTCGTTGGCTGGAGTGATGAGCTCGGTGTGGGTACTCGGCGCCCTGAGCCACTCCAGCAGGAGCGTGACCGCTGATGGAGCTTCTGGTCTTCGTGCTCGCCTCGATCATGGTGATTGCTGGTGCGGTCGGCGTAATCGCCGCTCGGAATCCAGTTCACGCTGCCCTCGGCCTCGTCCTGACTCTGTTCGGTGTGGCGGTCCATTTCGTGGCCATGGAGGCGCATTTCTTGGCAGCGGTCCAAGTGATTGTCTACGCCGGAGCAATCGTTGTGCTCTTTCTCTTCGTCATCATGTTGCTTGGCGTTGACCGGGCGGAGGACCTCAATGTTGAGCCGTTTCGAATTCAGCGTCCGCTGGCAGTGATCATCGGCTTGTCGTTGAGCGGTCTCGTCATCGCAGCCGTGGTCCGGGGACGTTCAACCCTTGGCACGATGGGAGATGATTCGGCCCCTGGAGATGAGAACATCCGCGCGCTCGCTCGCAACCTCTTCAGCGACTATGTGCTTGCGTTCGAACTCACCTCGGTGCTTCTGATCGTTGCGGTGGTTGGAACCGTGGTTCTCACCCGTCGGTCGCGACGGCCGGAGGTTTCTCAATGACTCCGACAACCACGTGGTATCTGGTCCTAGCGGCAGTGCTCTTCGGCATTGGTGCGGTTGGGCTCATGGTGCGTCGCAACCCGTTGGTGATGTTCATGTGCATCGAGTTGATGCTCAATGCCGTCAACCTGTCGTTTGTTGCCTTTGCTCGGGCGTTCACCGACATCGACGGCCAGACCGCAGTGTTCTTCGTGATGGTGGTTGCAGCTGCCGAGGTGGTGGTGGGCCTCGGCATCATCGTGTCAATCCTGCGCAATCGGCCCGGAGCCACCGTCGACGACCTGTCGGAACTGAGGGGATGAAATGCTCGACGTCCTGTGGTTGATTCCTGCATTCCCCCTGCTCGGGTTCGTTCTCATCCTGCTGTTCGGTCGCCGTCTTGGCGAACCCCGATCGGGCTATCTGGCCGCGGCAGCAGTCCTCGGCTCGTTTGTGGTGACGGTTGGGGTGTTCTTCGATCTGCTGTCGATGGACGACCATCACCGCTCACATGTAGTGACCCTCTTCGAGTGGGTGCCGGTCTCAAGCCTCCAGATCGACATGGCACTGCTCGCCGATCCGCTCTCGATCACCATGGCACTATTCGTGACGGGCATTGGATTTCTCATCCACCTGTTCGCGGTGGGGTACATGCATGGTGACCCGAAGTTCTCCAAGTTCTTCCTGTATCTCAATCTCTTCGTGCTGTCGATGCTCATGCTGGTGTTGGGTGAGAATCTGCTCGTCACCTTCCTCGGCTGGGAGGGTGTTGGAGCCTGTTCATACTTCTTGATTTCGTTCTGGCACACCCGTGACTCGGCGGCGACTGCAGGCAAGAAGGCCTTCGTGACAAACCGCATCGGTGACTGGGGCGTGATGCTCGCGATGTTCCTCGGGTTCCAGGCTGTGGGTTCGGTCAGTTACTCGGCATTGAACTCCGCCGCTGAGAGCGGTGTGATCGCATCGTCGACGGCGACGGGAATCACCTTGCTGCTCTTCGTTGGGGCGATGGGCAAGTCAGCGCAGTTCCCGCTGTACCTCTGGCTTCCCGATGCGATGGAAGGTCCCACACCGGTTTCTGCCCTTATCCATGCAGCAACCATGGTGACAGCCGGCGTCTTCTTGATGACGCGGATGAATCCAATGCTCGCTGCTGCAGCCGAGTGGGCGCCGCAGATCATTGCTTGGGTCGGTGCAGTGACGGCCCTCTTTGCTGCAACGATTGCCATCGCCCAGACCGATATCAAGAAGGTCCTGGCTTACTCGACGGTCTCTCAACTGGGGTACATGTTCCTTGCGATCGGCTCAGGGGCCTTTGTGGCCGCAATCTTCCACATGGTGACTCACGCCTTCTTCAAGGCGTTGATGTTCCTTGGTTCGGGATCCGTCATCCATGGGATGCACCACGAGCAGGACATGCGCCGAATGGGCGCACTGCGAACAGTGATGCCGATCACTGCGGGAACATTCATCATCGGATGGCTCGCCATCGCAGGTGTTCCTCCCTTTGCGGGGTTCTGGTCCAAGGACGAGATTTTGCTGTTCACACTGGCGAATTCACCAGTGCTCTACGCGATTGGCTTGGTCACGGCGATCCTGACCGCGTACTACATGACTCGGCAGGTGATCATGGTGTTCTTTGGTGAGGCTCGATGGGAGAGCCATGCCGAGGAGGAGGGTGCCCACGGGGAGTTCAAGCCCCACGAATCACCAGCCATCATGGTCTTTCCGCTCGTGGTGTTGGCGATGCTGTCGGTGGTAGGCGGGATCATCCAGTTGCCATCCTTTGGCATTATCCCGAAGGGGCTAAGGCACCGACTCGAAGACTGGTTGCACCCAGTAGTCGCTCCGGGCGAGGCCGTGATCTCGGGTACGGCTGCCTATGACGCAAAGGTGTGGCTCGCCGGGCTCGCGATTCTTTGCGCCTTGGCAGGGGTGGTGTTGGCGGTGCTGGTGTATGCGAAGCGCCGGATCAAGCCGCTAGAACCGCAGCTGCTCGCTGAGGGCTGGCGTTATGACGCTGCAGTGTCGGCGTTCATGGGTGGCCCGGGTCGTCGCGTGTTTGCAGCGGTTGCCTGGTTTGATGCCACCGTGGTGGATGGCGCAGTCAATGGGGCGGCTGGACTCGTGCGGGGAACCTCGGGCGTGGTCCGGCGTGTCCAGACCGGCAACATGCGCAACTATGCCGGGATTGTCGGCGTTGGTGTGGTGCTGATGCTCACCTGGTTCGTGATCGTGCGGGGGGTGCTCTGATGATTGCGGCAACTACATCGGCGGTTCAGTTCCCGCTCCTCACCGTTCTCGTGTTCCTGCCAGCTGCTGGCGCATTGCTCATCACAGTTCTGCCCCGTCGTCGCCCCGAATACATGAAACTCGTTGCGATGCTGACATCTGTTGGTGTGGGCGCGGTTTCCCTCTGGGCACTGCGCAACTTTGATTCGCATTCCGGTGGCTTCCAATTCGTCTCTCGTCATCCGTGGATTGAGTCATGGGGCATCTCATGGCATCTTGGCGTTGACGGCATCTCGCTCTTCTTGGTTGTGTTGACCGGGCTTCTCTTCCCGCTGGCGATCGTGGGAATCGATCCGCATAACGAGGATCCCGCTCGCAACAAGCCGTACTTCGCATGGTTGCTGCTTCTTGAGGCCGGGGTGATGGGGTCGTTCCTCAGTCTCGACCTGTTCCTGTTCTTCGTCTTCTTCGAGATTGTCCTGGTGCCGATGTACTTCTTGATCGGTGGCTGGGGGTACGAGGGGCGTGTTTATGCCGCAACGAAATTCTTCCTGTACACCATGGTCGGGTCGGCGTTCATGCTGGTTTCCATCCTCGCCACGGTGTTCATCGCTCGGGCGAATGGTCTGGGCCGGATCACCTTCGACCTGATTGAACTTGCAGAAGGTGCCTCATTCGCGGCGTCGACCGGACGATGGCTGTTCATGGGCTTCGCCATAGCGTTCGCGGTGAAGGTCCCAATCTTCCCGTTGCACACATGGTTGCCCGATGCCCACACCCAGGCACCAACGGCTGGTTCGGTGGTGTTGGCTGGGGTGATGTTGAAGCTCGGCACCTACGGCTTCCTGCGATTCGGTCTGTATCTCTTCCCTGAGGCAGCTCGATGGAGCCGGTCGCTGTGGCTGACGCTTGCCGTGATCGGCATCATCTACGGGGCGATTGCTGCAACGATGCAGAAGGACCTGAAGCGTCTGGTTGCTTATTCGTCGGTAGCCCACCTCGGCTTCATCGTGCTCGGGACCTTCGCATTTACCTCTCAGGCCATCACTGGTTCCGTCATGCAGATGGTCAATCACGGTGTGTCGACGGGCGCCTTGTTCCTCATGGTCGGAATGATCTACGAGCGTCGGCACACCCGCCAGATCTCGGACTTGCGCGGTATTCAGCAGGTTGCCCCCGTCTTCGCTGCGGCGTTCACCGTCGTCATGCTCTCCTCGATTGGAGTCCCTGGCCTCAACGGATTCGTTGGCGAATATCTGGTGCTGATCGGGGCGTTCCTGACGGCCCGGTGGTGGGTGGTTGTCGCCGCAACCGGTGTCATCTTGGCGGCCCTCTACTTGCTATGGGCATACCAACGTGTCTTCCACGGTGAGCCTGACGAGGACAATCGCTCGTTCCCTGAGTTGCGGTGGCGCGAGGCGATGACCTTGCTGCCGTTCATCGCGGTGATCGTGTTTACCGGGGTGTATCCAAAGCCGATGCTCGAGCGGATCGAACCAGCGGTTCACGACCTCATTGAGCACATCTCGGACCGGACTGGCTATGTCGAGCCCCAACCGGCTGCGGTTGAAGTCGATGATTCGCATGGGGAGAGTGAGTGATGCCGTTCGTCGGACCTGAGGTTGATTGGTTCGCACTCTCGCCGTATGTGGCGATGGTCGCGGGGGCGCTCCTGCTGATGGTGGTTGGGGCGTTGACACCGCTGTGGCCCCGTGGGCTCTACGCAGCGGCAACGGTTGCGATTACCGCGGTCTCTGCGGTGCTGGCGTTGTTCGTCTGGGACGACATCGGAGATTCGGGTCCATTCACGCTCGTTGGCGGAGCGCTGGCTCACGACCGATTCGCGATGCTGGTGATCCTCGGAATTCTTGGAGCGACTGCGCTCGTGGCGCTCATCACCGACGGTGAGTTGCGCGGTACATCAGGTGATGGACCTGAGATCTACGCCCTGCTGCTATCGGCGGCTGTCGGAGCGATGATCATGGCATCGGCCAATGAGCTGATCGTCATGTTCCTCGGGCTCGAGACGCTTTCCCTCGGGCTCTATGTTCTCGCTGCGAGCGATCGCCGTCGTGCTGGCAGCCAGGAGTCAGGCATGAAGTATTTCGTGCTCGGCGGTTTTGCATCGGCGTTCTTCCTCTACGGAATCGCACTCCTCTACGGCGGTACTCGTTCGACGTCGATTTCGGAGATCGTCGTCTGGTTCCAGTCCACGGTGTCGGCAGAACGAAATGATGCGCTGGTCCTCGCTGGACTTGCTCTGCTTCTGGTGGGCTTGGCGTTCAAGGTCTCGGCGGTGCCATTTCACGTGTGGTCGCCTGACGTGTATCAGGGGGCGCCATCAAATGTCACAGCGTTCATGGCGTCGGTGGGTAAGGCAGCAGCCTTTGCCGCCATGCTGCGGGTGCTCGTGGTTGCGCTCCCCTTCCATCGGGACGATTGGCGTCCAGCGATCTGGGTGCTTGCAGTTCTGTCCCTCGTCGTCGGCTCGGTTCTTGCTGTTGTACAGACCGATGTGAAGCGGATGCTGGCCTACTCCTCGGTGAGTCATGCAGGATTTATCCTCGTCGGCGTGGAGGCCGCTGGTCATCGAGCTGGTGAGGCCGATGCCGGCTCTGGCGTCCAGGCCGTACTTGTCTATCTCGTGCTCTACTCGGTGCTCGTTGTCGGCTCTTTTGCCGTTGCCACCGTGGTGGGACGCCATCATGATGGATCAACCGGTCTTGATGCGTTCGCCGGGCTCGCGCAGCGGCGACCGATGCTCGCCGTTGGGTTTACGGTTTTTCTCCTTGCCCAGGCTGGGGTGCCGCTGACCTCAGGTTTTGTGGCCAAGTGGGGTGTGATCCAAGAGGCGGTGTCGGAACGTAGTTACGCCATCGCCATCATTGCGATGCTTGCTGCAGTAATCGGGGCTTTCCTCTATCTCCGGATCATGGTGAGTGTTTGGTTGCATGACTCGCCGGAAGGGGTGACCGTCGAGCGAGTGCCGTCGCTGACAGGTGTGGCAGTGACCATCGCAGTGCTCGTCACCGTCGCCGTTGGAGTGTGGCCTGAGTGGCTGCTCTCGGTAACCGAGTCGGTTGCCACCTACGCTCGCTGACATGTTTATCGATGGCAGATGGTGCGAGGCGGCCTCTGGCCGTTCCTTTGAGGTGACCAATCCCGCAACGGGGGAGGTGATCGGGTCGATGCCCGACGGGGATGGCACCGATGCGGTACGTGCTATCGATGCTGCCGACTCCGCCGGTGCTGCCTGGGCGGCGACAACTGCTCGCGAACGCTCTGATCTGCTGCTCAACGCTTGGAGGTTGATGTCTGAGCGGGCTGACGACCTGGCCCGACTGATGACACTCGAACAGGGCAAGCCGTTGAAGGCTGCGCGCAATGAGGTGAACTACGCCGCAGACTTCCTGAGGTTCTACGCGGAGGAGGCGACGCGGGTAGCTGGCGAGTGGCTGCCGTCACAGCGCGCCGATCAGCGGTTCCTGGTGCTTCGCCAACCGGTTGGCGTGGTGGCCATGGTGACGCCGTGGAATTACCCGATCTCGATGTTGACCCGCAAGATGGCCCCCGCCTTGGCCGCTGGCTGCACCTTGGTGTTGAAGCCTGCCGAGGACACTCCACTCTGCGCGAAGGCGGTATTCGAGGTCTTCATCGATGCCGGTATTCCTGCTGGGGTCATCAACCTGGTGACGGCACGTGATCCCCGGCCTATCGGCGACGTGTTCACCGATGAACCGCGCGTTCGAAAGATCACCTTTACCGGGTCGACGCCGGTGGGGCGGATGTTGGCTGGTCGCGCTTCGGGGAATCTGAAGCGCGTGTCTGTGGAGCTTGGAGGACACGCACCCTTCATCGTGTTTCCTGACGCTGACCCTGTCCGCGCTGCCAAGGGTGCCGCCGCGCTCAAGTTTTTGAACTCGGGCCAGGCCTGCATTTCACCGAATCGGCTGTACGTGCCCTCAACTCATGCCGACGCTTTTACCGAAACGATGGTGGAGCGCGTCTCGAAGGTCCGCGCCGGCAATGGTTTCACCGATGGTGTTGGAGTTGGCCCGTTGGTGAATGAAGGTGCTGTTGCCAAGGTGGCTTCGCAGGTTGATGATGCGGTTGCCAAGGGTGCCAGCGCGTTGGTTGGTGGACGTCGTCTCGACGATGGAGAATTCGCCGCAGGTCACTTTTATGCGCCGACGCTCCTCGCAGGTGTTACCGACGCTATGACGATCTATCGCGAGGAAACCTTCGGTCCGGTGGCGCCGATCATCACCTATGACGAGGTTGATGAGGTGGTTGCCATGGCGAATGACACCGAGTACGGATTGGCGGCGTACGTCTACACCAATGACATTTCGACGGCGATACGCACCGCCGAGGCATTGCGGTTCGGAATCATTGGGGTCAACGATGTGAATCCCACGTCGGCCTCGGTTCCCTTCGGCGGGATGAAAGACTCCGGGTTGGGCCGAGAGGGCGCTCACGAGGGCATCGCGGAATATCTCGAAACGAAGTCGGTGGGGTTCGCCCTCTAGGTCCCGCAGTACGTACGGAAGCCGGGTATTTCTGGACCAGGCCGTGCAAGTTCCTCTGATCCATAGGACGCTGTATACGGCTTGTTGAGGGCGGACGAGACCTGAAGGAAGGGCTCGGCGTTGCCCTCGGTGGCGCTTTGGAGGACCGATTCCACAACATGGTTTCTTGGGATGTACAGCGGGTTCACCCTGTCGAGTTCAAGGGCGACAGTGTTGGGGTCGCGACCCTCAGCCGCTAGTCGTTGCTCCCAACGTTCAGTCCAAGTCCCGAGATCAACACCGTCCCCTCGGAGGTGGCTCGACAGCGAACGCATCGTCGAGATCAGGTCGAGCCGACGTTCTTGCATGGTGGCGATGAGATCTTCAGCGAGTGATTCATCACCATCGCGTTGCTCGACAAGTCCGAGGCGAGCCCTCATTCCGGTGTGCCAGTGGCGAGAGAAGCATTCGCCGAATGTCCCAAGTACCTCGGTCGCTGCAGTGGCTGCGCGTTCGGCATCGTCGTCGATGAGTGGAAGCACTGCCTCTCCGAGGCGCGCAAGGTTCCACTGGCCGATGGATGGCTGTCGTCCGAAGGCGTAGCGGCCACCGGTGTCGATGGACGAGAAGACGGTCATGGGATCGACCGCGTCCATGAATGCGCAGGGCCCGTAGTCGATCGTCTCTCCTGAAATCGTCATGTTGTCGGTGTTCATCACTCCGTGGATGAACCCGACCAAGAGCCAGTCGGCAATCAGCTGCGCCTGAACCTTGACAACGGCCTCGAAGAAGGCCAGATATGGCTGGTCGGATTCGAGGGCCTGTGGGTGGTGCCGGATAATTGCGTAATCAGTGAGGGCCTTCAAGGCCTCAGGGTCACCGGTGGAGGCGGCGTACTGGAACGTGCCAACCCGGATATGAGATCGAGCAATTCTGACGAGAAGGGCACCGGGAAGGAGGGTTTCACGTCGGACCTGGTCTCCCGTGGAGATCACGGCGAGCGATCGTGTGGTCGGGATACCGAGAGCGTGCATGGCCTCGCTGATCAGATGCTCGCGCAGCATCGGCCCGAGGGCGGCGAGGCCGTCGCCACCGCGGGCGAATGGTGTTCGCCCCGAACCTTTCAGGTGGAGATCGACGCGAGCCCCATCGGGGGTGGGGATCTCGCCGAGGAGAAGCGCGCGGCCGTCGCCAAGGCGAGGTGAGTAGGAACCGAACTGATGACCCGCATAGGCAAGTGCCGCTGGCGTGCTCTGATCGATCGGCTCTGACCCTGACAGCGCAGCTAGGGCGCCGGGGCTTTGGAGCCAATCGGGATCGATTCCCAGTTCGGTCGCGAGTTCAGGATTGCTGATCACCATTGCTGGGTCGGTCGGTCGTGCCGCTTGCCATGGCTGGGCGAGAGCGGGAAATGCCCGCACAAACGACGACTCGAGCGGAAAGGGAACGGTCACCACGTGTTCATGATGCCGCATTGGACTGGTGACGGCCTATCGGGCCTAGCCAGAAGACCGCAGCAGCAAGGAGCGATGCTGCTGCGCCAGCGAGGAACACCACTCGTGCGCCGGACGTTGCGAGGAGAACCCCAGCGAGGAGTGGACCGGTTGTCTGCCCGAGACGGGCGAATCCCACCCAGGTGGCGACCACGGCGCCGCGATGCTCAGGTGGGGCGGCCGAAATCGCCACCTCCTGCAGGTTTGGGATCAGGGCCCCTTCGCCGATGCCGTGGGCGAGTGCCCCGATGACCACCAGCACGAGCGTGCCGGCGAACCCGATAATCGACATGCCGATCGCCCAACTGAGGGCGCTCAGGCTGAGCGCC